>NZ_CP108317.1:0-54537 GCF_045160215.1 Streptomyces sp. NBC_00005 | reverse complement strand
CCCGCAGACACGACGCGCCGCCGCTACGCGGCGGATTCCGGCTTCGCCGGAATAGGCCCGGAACTCCGTTCCGGGCACCGGATCACTCCGTGATCCGGCAGGGAATCCGGCTCCGCCGGCTTCCAACGGCACCCAGTGCGCTCCGCGCCCTGCATGCCTCAAAAGACGCAGCCACAGAGGGGGGTGACGGGGTGTGAGGTGAGGTCCCGTCACCCTGCCGAACGGGATCCAGTGGGTCGACTGCAGCGTCCTCAACTCCGAGTCGACTACCGAACCCTCGGGAACGCGACACAGTCAATCACATCCGGCCATCTTCACGCAAGCGCATGCGTCACTCTTGCTCGCCGGATAGAGTCTGGGATGTTGGCTAGGTACCCCTTCCGGGCGAGACCGGAAGGAAGCCAGAACGAGGAAACCGGCAAAATGGCCAGTGGAAATGAAACGGGAAAGGAAAAGGAATGACGCGCATGATGCTTCGTCCGCATCAGGTTGAGGCGGTTGATTCCGTCCTCCGGAATCTCTCCGAAAAGCCTGGCGCCGGTATTCCTCCAGATGGCTTGAGGACACAGGTAATCGCTGCAACCGGCTCCGGTAAAACCCTGATCGGCGTGGAGTCAGCGAATCGTCTTTCGGCTCGCCGGGTGCTCGTTCTGGTGCCGACTTTGGACCTGCTGACGCAGATGGCTGCCGCATGGCGGCAGGGCGGTCGCCGGGGCGCCATGGTCGGTGTGTGCTCTCTGCGAGCGGAGGAGAGCGACGGTGTCCCGTGCACGACCGACCCGCAGGAGCTGACTTCCTGGGTGTCCGGTCTGGAGACGGTGACCGTGTTCGCCACCTACGCGTCCGTGGGCCTGGGCATCCTCCAGCGGGCGCATGCCGCCGGCCTTCCGGTGTGGGACCTGATGGTCGTGGACGAGGCCCATCGAAGTAGTGGTGACGGAGCGAAGCCGTGGGCGGCCGTGCATGATCAGGCGCGGATTCCGGCGGTGCGGCGGCTGTACATGACCGCGACGGCACGGGTGTGGGAGGCGGAGGGGGGTGCGCCTCGGCTGGTGGCGAGCATGGATGAGGACTCACCCGTGTTCGGGCCGGTGGCGTACAAGCTGAAGCTGTCGGAGGCGATCCGGCTGGGGCTGGTGGCTCCGTATCAGGTGCTGTGCCTGGACATCCGCGATCCCGAGTTGTACGCGGCGCTGACGAGTGAGGACACCGGTTCGGACGCCGTGCGCGGCGCCCGGCTGGCGGCCGTGCAGACCGGGCTGATGCGTGCCTCGGTCGAGGAGCGGTTTCGTCGGGTGCTGTCCTTCCATAGCCGGGTGAACGAGGCGGAGGCGATGGCGGCCTCGGTGCCGGCGGTCGCAGCCCGGCTCGCCGAGGATGACCCGGATGAGTTCCCGCCCGCGGACCAGGTCTGGGCTGACTGGCTGTACGGCGAGCACCCGCCCGTGCACCGGCGTCGTGTATTGGATGAGTTCGCGTCCGATTTCCTCGGTGCAGACGAATTCGCGGGGCTGGATGTTCAGGCCGTCTTGCGTGTTCTGAGTTCTGTTCGCGTGTTGGGTGAAGGCGTGGACACCGCGAATTGTGATGCGGTGCTTTTCGCGGATGCGCGCGGCTCGATGGTGGACATCGTGCAGATGGTCGGACGGGCGTTGCGTATCACGCCGGGGGCGGGAAAGATCGCCACATTGATCGTTCCTGTATTCCTCGGACCGGATGAGGACGCGAACGAACTATTGACCTCGGATGCGTACGGGACCCTCGCGAAGATCGTCGGAGCGCTGCGCGCGCACGACACCGAGACCATCGAAGGGCTGGCCGATCCTCGCGTACGCAACAGTCGTCCGGCGGCCGGAGAGGACAACGAGGGCCAGGACGGCGGGGATGACGTCGTCGGGGACCAGGACGAAGACGAGGGCGAGCACCTGGTGTCCGCCAGGGCGTCGGGGGTTTTGCGGTTCAGTGAGGAGCGCGACCCGGCCGCGCTCACTCAGTTCGTACGGCTGCGAGTGATCGACCCGGAGGGCATCTACTGGCGGCGCGGGATCGAGGCGGCGACGCGATGGCGGCGGGAGAGCGGCTCGAGCGAGCTGCGGGTGCCGTACACGTACGTCACGCCGGAGGACTGGCCCGCGATCGGCGGGCATCCGCTGGGGGTGTGGATCGCCGATCAACGCAGGTACTACGCGGCCGGAACTCTCGAAGCCGAGCGCGTCACCGAGTTGGAGGCGCTGGGCATGGTGTGGTCGGTGCAGGCGAGCGCGTGGGACACGGGGCTGGACGTGGCCCGTGCGTACGCGGCCGCGCACGGCCACTGCCTGCCCGCGGCCACGGTCGTCTGGGACTCCTTTCCTGTGGGGACCTGGCTGAAGAATCAGCGTGCGGCGGCCCGCAAGACGCGTGAGAACGCAGTACGGCGCGCGGCCGGGGAAACGGGCGTCTCCAGCGCTGGTGAGCTGTCAGAAAGCCGTCTGGAGGCGCTGGAGGACGTCGACCCGGGGTGGTGCCCGGAGTGGGAGATCAGTTGGCAACGCTGCTACCGGCTCGCCCTCGCGCATGTGAAGGCGGGCGGCGATCTGCCCGCCGGGCTGGGCGAGGTGATCGTGCAGGGCGAGGACCTCGGGGCGTGGATCGCCGGGCAACGGGCCGGGTGGGCCCGGCTCGTACCTGTGCAGCAGTATCTGCTGGAGACGCTCGGCATCGAGCCCGCGAACGGGGATGCGCCGCAGCCCGCGCGCCGCTCGCAGAGCGCGGCCTGGGAGCAGAACATCGCGGCAGCCCGCCAATTCCACGCTCGCGAAGGGCACCTGTCGGTCCCTCGCAAGCATGTTGAAGAAGTGGACGGGGACGTAATCCGCCTGGGCTCGTGGGTCGATAACGCGCGCAGGCGCGCGGCGAAGTTGAGTGCGGAGCGCCGGGCTGATCTCGATGCCCTTGGGATGCGCTGGTGAGCATTCCGGTTGACGGTGTGCAGTAGGGTCCGCGGCGGGTCCGTACCGAACGCACTCGGTACGGACCTGCCGCTTTCTTGCTTCTCGCAGCGCCCGACGGTCAGGTGCCGGGCTGCCGGCCGAAGAGGGCCTTGATCAGGCCCGGTGGTTGGCGGGCGAGGTCGTGGCGGTCGGGGCGGTGGCGGCCGTCCTCTTGCGGGAAGTTGTCGTAGCGGATGCCAGGTTCGCCCGTGATGGACCGGCCGCAGCGCTCGCAGGGAACAGGCGGCGGCTTGGGCGGGGCGGCCGGGGTGGCCGCCGGCAGCTGCTGGAGAGCCAGCTGTCGCTCGGCGAACGCCTCATAGAGGGCCCCGTGTCCTGGCTCAGACACGAATCGCGCTGGACCGGTCCGGAGCCGACCCGGAACGCACCTGGAAAACACCGGGGCTCACCTCGTCGGACTGCGCGGCGACAACCGACGCCAACTCGTGAGGCCACTGAGTTTGCCGGTCCCAGACCGCTCCTGGCGGAAGCTCCATGCCCACAGCCGAGCTGAGGTCCGCGCCGGTCAGGCGTGCGAAGGTCAGGTCCGCGCCGATCAGGTTCGCGCCGTTCAGGTTCGCGCCGTTCAGGTTCGCGCCGTTCAGGTTCGCGCTGGACAAGGTCGCGCCGTTCAGGTTCGCGCTGGACAAGGTCGCGCGGGTCAGGTTCGCGCCGATCAGGGTCGCGAGGGTCAGGTACGCGCTGGTCAGGGTTGCGCCGTTCAGGGTCGCGCCGTTCAGGGTTGCGCCGGACAGGTCCGCGCCGTTCAGGTTCGCGCCGTTCAGGCGCGCGTCGTTCAGGGTCGCGCCGTCCAGGCGCGCGTCGGTCAGGGTCGCGCCGTCCAGGCGCGCGTCGGTCAGGGTCGCGCCGTCCAGGCGCGCGCGGGTCAGGGTCGCGCTGGACAAGGTCGCGCGGGTCAGGTCCGCGCCGGACAAGGTCGCGCCGGTCAGGTACGCGCCGATCAGGGTCGCGCCGGCCAGGGTCGCGCTGGCCAGGGTCGCGCCGTTCAGGCGCGCGCGGGTCAGGGTCGCGCCGGACAGGTCCGCGCGGTTCAGGTACGCGCTGGTCAGGGTCGCGCCGGACAAGGTCGCGCCGGTCAGGTCCGCGCGGTTCAGGGTCGCGTCGGTCAGGTCCGCGCGGTGCAGGTCCGCGGCGGACAGGTCCGCGCGGTTCAGGTTCGCGCCGTTCAGGCGCGCGTCGGTCAGGTCCGCGCCGGACAAGGTCGCGTCGGTCAGGTCCGCGCGGGACAGGTTCGCGCGGGACAGGTTCGCGCGGGACAGGTACGCGCGGGACAGGTACGCGCCGGTCAGGGTCGCGCCGATCAGGGTCGCGCTGGCCAGGGTCGCGCCGATCAGGTTCGCGCGGGGCAGGGTCGCGCCGGACAGGTCCGCGCCGGACAGGTCGGCGCGGGACAGGTTTAGACGGGCAGGAACAGACTGAGGGGGTTGCTTGAGCTGGGCGGCTTCGGGGACTGGTTCTCGGGGTGCTTCCTCCGCTCGCTGTGCAATGGCCCCAGCGGTCGCCGTGATCGCGGCGGCGGGGGCTTCCGGGCATGCGAGGTAGAGCAGCCCGCGTAGGGCTGCTTCGTGCCGTGCACGCTCGGCGTCTGTCACCACGCCTCCAGGGTAGGCCGGGGGGTCACAGCGGTCCCCGTCCCTGCTTGACGCAGATGGGGCAGCGGTAGTTCGGGAGCGTGTTCAGCGTGAGCAGGAGCTGGCGGGCTGCGTTCTCGGCCCGTCGGACGGTGCCTGCGGCATCGGGCTGTGCCAACGCCGCCGTGCCCATGATCACCTCGATCACGCTGGTGAAATGCCTTTCCGCGAGCTTCCAGTCCGGTTCGGCGTCCGCAGTGGCAGGGCCGAGGGGGTGGCGCGTGCCGAAGGACCGAACCGCCTCCTTGACCGTCTCGGTGCCCTGTTCATACACCTCGTGCAGCGTGATCATGCGCCGTTCCCGGACGAGGGGGGCGGGCCGGGGAGTTCGGCCAGGCGGCGCAGTTCGTCGAGGACATCGCTCAGTTCGCGCGCGTGGTGGGCTTGGATCTGCTCGGTGATGACGTAGCCGGCGGCCGCCCCGATGATGGCGGGGATTGCCGCCCAGCCGGTCAGGGCGAGCGGCCAGGCGCACCACTGGGGATGGACGTTTGAGGGTGAGGTGATCCCGGCCATCACGTCGTAGGCATTGGCCCAGCCGATCAGGAAGCCGTTCAGCAGGTACAGCGTCGCGCAGGCCGCCAGGACCATGGCGCCACGGCTGACCAGCCAGTAGCCGAAGCGGGGCAGCGCGTGCCGGTCGGCCCACCAGGCCCGCAGCCGGTGCCGCCGACCGGGTGGCGGGGGACCGCCGGACGGCGGGGCGGGCGCGTGAGACACGTCGATCACGGTAGACGTCCAACCGGCTGTCCGGGAAGAGAACGCCCAGTTCCGGGGCCGGAGTTGGGGCACGCGTCCGGCAACCGGCCCGGCGGCCCCCCGCCGCGACGGCGCCCCGGCACGGGAACCGTGCTCCGCCGACGCGGCGACGGCGAGGGGTGAACGCTCGCGCGGGGCAGGGGACATGACGAGGACCTCCAGCAGGGCAGTGCGGCCCGCCGGTCGGCCGGGCCGCAGCGACCTTGAAGGAGCCGGGGGTTAGCCCCGCAACCCCTGCCGTCTCGGACAAGCGCTCTGGCGCGTCTGCACGCCAGGGACGAACCGGGCGCCATCCAGACGGCCGCGTCTTCAAGAAGCGATGAGCACCGTGGCGGAAGCCGACGTCGTCGCCCAGGAGCTGGCCCTCGAGGACCTGACCGGGTGTGCCCGGAGTCGAAGGCCCGCCGACGCCCCGCTGACGGTCGTAAGCCGCGCGCGAGCCGGACGTCGGCTACGCCGCACCGGCCAGCGGTGTGCTTCTTCGCGCGGCACCCCGCGCGGTGTCGTACCGGGCCGGTAGGGCAGCATCTGCTCAGCCGTCGCCTGCCCGTGAGGGGTCATCATGCGTTCCACCCGCCGTGCCCCATCCGCTGTGGTGCTTGCCTGCCTGCTGCTGGCGAGCTGTAAGTCCGTCTCGCTCGGCACGTCGACGTCGTCCGAAAGCCGGAGCCCGGTGGCGGGAGCATCGGGCACGGCCGCGCCGGCCGGCGCGGGGCGGGCGATCGCTGTGGGGGCGGGCCCGCAGAAGCACTACACGGTGCAGCAGCAGCCGGCCGCGGGCAGTTGCCACTACCGCTACGAACACGGGGAGCCGCTCGAGGACCCGAAGTGCACGCCGGGCGCGATCTCTCCGGCGGTCACGCAGGCGAACCTGAAGTCGACGATCTGCCGCAAGGGCGGCTACACCTCCGGCATCCGCCCCTCCACGTACGTGACAGGCAAGGAGAAGCGGCTCAACGCGGCCTCCTACGGCTTCACCGACCGCATGTCGGACGCCGAGTACGACCACCTGATCAGCCTGCAGCTGGGCGGCGACCCCAACGACTACCGCAATCTGTGGGTGGAGCCCGCCGACCCCGGCCACCGCTCGGGCTCCGGCGTCAACAACAAGAAGGACCCGGTGGAGACGAAGCTGCACACCGCGGTCTGCAAGGGCCAGGTCACCCTCGCGGCCGCGCAGAAGGCCATCGTCACCGACTGGACCACCGCCCTGACCACTCTCCACCTCGGCTGACAGGAAGGGGGTGTTGAGCGCGTTGCTCGCTCCCACCTACACAACCAACAGTCCGGACGGTCAGGTGCCGGGCTGCCGGCCGAAGAGTGCTTTGAACAGACCTGTTGGCTGGCGGGCGAGGTCGATGCGGCAACCCGGGCAGTGGCGGCCGTCATCAGGCGGGGCGTCGTCGTAGCGGATGCCGGGTTCGCCGGTGATGGGCCGGCCGCAGCGCTCGCACGGAGCGGGCGGCGGCTCGGGTGGGGAGGTCAGGGTGGCCTCTTGCAGCTGCTGGAGAGCCAGCTGCAGCTCGGCTTGTTGCTGCTGGCGGTCTCGTTCCAGTTGCTGTTCGCGCTGGCGGCTGCGTTCGTTGTCGCGCCGGCGCCAGACGTCGATGTCGTCCGGGTTGGTGAGGGCGTCTGTGAGGGGTTCCCACTGGCGGTGGCCGCAGCGCCACCACACCGCATCGAGCGGCCCGTGCTTCTGCAGGCGGGGCAGGGTGGTGAACAGCAGGGGGATGGCGTCCGCGTAGTTCTGGTAGCCGTCGGAATCGCCATCGCCCAGGAGGACGCCCCTGCGCTCGTACCGGCCGGACCAGATGTCCCGGGTCAGGTCGAGCACCCGGTTCATCCGGTTCTTCAGGGCCTGCTCGCCGGTGCGGATGCCGGGGTTGAACACCACGGCGATGGGCGGGTGCCCTTCCCGGACAGTGGGCGGGTACAGGGTGCGCCACACCGGGATCTCCAGGCCCTGGGGGTCCTTAGTCTTCAGGCGGAAGAAGCGGCGGTAGCGGTCGAACTTGGCGGCCAGGACGTCTGCGGTCTCGGTGCAGTTGTCGACCTCCACCAGCAGCACCGGTGCGCCCGCTTCGGGAGCGTGCAGCACGGCGTCGGCCTGGACGCTGGAGCGGTTGCGGCCGCTGCTGGGCAGGTTGTGGGCCACCTCGGTGGCCCAGGAGGCCACCGTGCCGATGCCCGCCGGCCCCGATGCGGCCGCGCGCTGCACGGGCAGGGGTGTGGCCGCGGTGCGGCGTATGGGCCGGGTGGGCTCGGGGGCGGTGCGGGTGATGGCGATGATGGTCTCGTTGACCGCCATGGCGTGCGGGGCGCCGGAACGGGCCGCGCCGCGCGCGGTCCCGCCCATCTCACTCAAGGGGCGGGCGAGGACTTCGGCCGCCGCCCCCAGTCCGAGCGGGGTGAGCCCCCACAGCTTGTTGCCGTCCCTCGCGCTGCCCTCCGAGACCGCGAGCCCGTGACGGGCCAGATCCAGGCAGGCATTGCGGATCGCCTTGTTGTCCTTGTGCCCCGGACACGTCAGCCGGTGGATCTGGTCGGGGCTGGCGACCTTGAGCACACCCAGCGCAGCGAGCACATGCGCGCGCACCGCACCCGTGGATCCATACGGATAGGTCTTCGAGCCACCCACCGCCCCATCCCCTCCCTGCTCCCCGGCGCGGCCTCCCTGGCCGCGCAGCTGCGGGCCGGCGGCGCGGGCCCGCAACAAGCCGCGCCGACCCTCACCCGATGAACTCGACGTCACTCCCACCCCTACCACCTTCCACAGACATTCAGGTGGGGTGACAGAGAGAGAAAGAGGGTTGTCGGGATCCGTGGTCGGCCCTGGCCAAGGGGTCTGACCAGGGAAAACCCTGCGCAGCCTACACCGGGTACCGGTAGGGGGGTTGGTAGGGATCCCGGTAGGGGGACCGGTAAGGGGTTCGGAGGCTTGCCCGATACGCATGGCCGGATGCGCTCGCCTGCGCAATCACGGGCAACTGGTAGCGCCACACGTCGTGTTCGGCGCCGTCATGAGGCGCGCGGGAAGACGGCGGCGGGGCCAATGATGCCGGGGCCGAACTTGTCGCGGACGCGGTCGACGGCGACTTCGGCCACCAGCCGGGTCTCACGGTTGCCGTCCAGGCTGAGCTGTCGCGCAACCTGGTCGGCGTCGACCAGGTCCTCGCCGCGCAGCGCGAGAGAGGTGAGCCGGCCCCGCTGAAGCCCCGCGGCGTCCATCAGCTGGTAGGTGAGAAGGCGCAGGTCGTCCTCGTGCGCGGACGGCTCGGTCAGGCGGCGGGTCTTGTCCCACTTCGGTCCGCCGGCGAACGTCAGCGTGAGCGTGAGGGCGCGCGCGGCCTGCCCACGGCGGCGCAGCTCGGCACCGAGCCGCACGACCAGGCCGAGCAGAGCCGAACGCGCGCCGGCGCCGTCAAGGACGTCGCGGGGGAAGCGGTGGCGGACGGTCGCGGAGGCGGGCTGCAGGCGTGGGGTGACGGTGCGGGGGTCGATGCCGCGGGCCCGGTCGACGGCCGTACGGCCGGCCTTCGCCCCGAGCAACCGCTGGACCGTCTCCGGCGGGAGCGCGGCGAGCAGGCCGACGCGGTCGATGCCGTAGCGCTGGAGGGTGCCGGCCTGGTGGGGACCGATGCCGTGCAGGTCCTCCACCGAGAGCAGGGCGAGCCAGTCGGCGACGTCGGCCGGCTCGATGGCCAGGACGCCGCCCGGGTGGGGAACCTGCGCGGACGCTGTGGCGGCGACGGTGATGGTCGGGCCGATGCCGACGCGCACGTCGGCACCGAAACGGGAGACCGTCCGCAGCCGCAGCATCTCCCCCAGGTGGGAGGCGGTGGCGCCGTGATAGCGCAGCGCGCCGCGCAGGTCCGCCAACGCCGCGGTGGGCGGCAGGGCCTGCACCACCGGCGACAGCTCCCCCATCTGTTCCAGGACCTGCCGGTACAGCTCTTCCGGCAGCCGCTGCGGGCAGCGCACATGCATCACCACACCCGGCCCGCGCCCGGTCCACTCCAAGCTCATCCGCGCTCACCTCCCCCGCCACGTTATCGAACAAAGAATCGAACACGCGAGTGCGAAAGACGTGATCATGGGCCTAGAATCAAAAATATGTTCGATCACGCGCGGGATCTTCCGGACGATCTGGAGCGGCTCCAGACGCTGCGGATCTGGCACGCCCTGTGCCTGGACCGGATCGACCGCAAGATCGCTTACCTGCAGGAGCGGCAGGCCGCAGAGGAACGCGGCCGGGCGCGCCGCCCGCCGACACCGGACTGGATCCTCGAACTCAACCGCACCACGGGACACCCCCTGGCCGTGCACGTCGGCGACTGCGGCATGACCGGCCACCGAACACAGCCCGTCAGCCACGACAGCGCCCGCCGCCTCCTCACCACCGACCAGGTGCCCGCCTGCCCGTTCTGCCGCCCGGACACCGAACTGCACATCGTCGACTTAGCCGACCGGCCTGCCGGGCTCCAGGCCCGAACGCCGGCAGGCCCGTCCCTGGCGCGTGCGGCGCGACTCGAACAGCCGTGTCATTCCGGCGGCTATCCTGCGAGCGAGGTGACTGGCGTGTGTCACCCGGAACAGGAACCATGATGTCGACTCCCCCGCCCCCGATCTCCGAGCCGGACCCGTCCGCACTGACCTGCCCCGGTGACCGTGTCGGCCTGTGTTCCGGGTGCCAGCGCAAGACGCACAAGTACGGCAGCGGCGGCTGTCCCCTGTGCCAGTGGTGCATGGCGCCGGTGCAGGAGAAATGGGGCCCGGGCGTGGGCTACACCAGCACGCGCGGCTGACCCCACCCGCCGGCAGCGCTGACGTCAGTTCTCGGACGGGATGCGCGCAGCGATCTCCCGTGCCAGTCGGTCCGCCTCCGGCGACACCGGACCATCCTCCTGCGCGACGGTCAGCAGCAGCCGGAGCAGGTCATGCGCCTCTTCCAAGGTGAGCAACGCCAGCCGTTCGACGGTGCCCTTGAGAGGTGCGAAGTCGACCTTGTCGAGATCGAGGGGATCGTAGTCATCCATGTCCGGCGCAACGTGATCCGCAACTGCCGGGTCACGGGCAGGTCCGCGTGCGCGTGACTGCCGCAAACTAGTGGGACGCACACCGTGACTGGATAGCTTGGCTTACTGCACCCCCGAAACGACCTCCCGGTGCCCAAGCCCGCTCCGTCACCTGCACCCGGTACGGAGCCAGTGTTGCGCCGCTGCCGGAGAGACCGGTTCACTCCAGCCTGTCGGATGAGGTGTGGCGCTGGCTCGGCTCTCTGGGACTCCGCTCCCGCCCTCCCTGCCCGCCGGTGATCGTGGTGGACGAGCAGGGGCGCCACCTGCAGGGGCCCGGGAGTGGGGCACTCACTGATAGGCCCAGTACAGCCTGATTGCCGATGAGATCGAGACCAGGATTGCTCCCAGAAGGACCATCGACCAGGAGAACGCCTGATTCGCCAACTCCCCGAGCCTGCGCGCGTCGTCCTTTCCGCTTGCGCGGATGACACCAAGGTTCCGCGCGACCACCCGTTGCGCGCGGAACAGGGCCACGGGAGGAAGCTCCAGAAAGGCTTCCTTCGACTGGGCCCTCATCGTTTTCCACGTCCGGGTCGCCAACGTGGCAGCATCCTTCCGGCCGTTGAAGAGGGCTCTGACTGGGACAAGGAGCAACACCCCAACCATGCCCCCCAGCGTGATCCCTAGCAGAGAGCCGACTGCGCGAGGGGTGGACCAAAGCTCGATCGTGAATCGCAGCGCCACCTTCAGGAAGTCGGGAATCTGGGCCCGTTCCACCAGGTCTTGGTATTCCTTAAGTGCGAACCACGCACGCACGGCTGACCCCAGCCCCCCGAGAAGACCCCCCACTAGGGTGAGCCAAGATGCAGTCTGCGTCACGCTTGCCGGCATCGTGCCCATGCTCCTCCAACCTTGATTGCCCATTCCGCCAGATCGAGCCGGTCAGTTTTTCCGTAGCCACTCCCAGATGCCACATACGTCGGCACCACGACTCCGCGAGGAGGTCTCACCGCACCCGGCCCGGCCAGCGCGACTAAGTCACGGCAGGATCTGCCCGCTCGCGCCGGACAATAGACCGGCCTAGCGTGCGGAGATGGACTCCGAGGTGCTGACGTGGAACCTGCACATCACCAAGGTGTAGTGCTCTGGAGGGGAGGAGGACGCCGTATCAGGCGCTGCGTGGCCTGCGTCCCGTCGCCTTCTTCGTGGTCTTCTTCGCCGCGGTCTTCTTCGCGGCCGTCTTCTTGGCCGGCTGCTTCTTCGCGGTCTTCTTCGGCATCTCGTGGACGTCGGCATCCTCGCCGCGCGAGGCCTTGGCCTGCTGGACGGACTCGTTGAGGGCAGCCATGAGATCGAGGACCTTGCCCGGCTGCTCAGGCTCCGGGACTTCGGGGAGCGGCTTGTCTTCCCGCTTCGCCTCGATGATCTTCGCCATGGCGTCGGTGTAAGCGTCCTCGAACTCCGGGCCCTCGAGGTCGTCGCGGCTCATCGACTCCATCAGCGCGAGCGCCCCCTCGATCTCCTCTTCCGACACCATCTCGGTCGGTGGGTCGACAGCGGCCGGATCACGGACTTCGTCAGGCCAGCGCATCGCATGCAAAACGATGGCATTTTCGCGCACCCTGAGCAGGCCCAGGCGTTCCCGGCCCGACCAGGCGTACTTGGCGATCGCCACCTTCGACGACCTGCTGAGAGCCTGCCGCAGAAGCTTGTACGGCTTCGCCGCCACCTGCCCGTCCGGCACCAAGTAGTAGCCCTCCCCGATACGGATCGGATCAATGGACTCCAGCGGCACGAACGCCTTGATCTCGATCGCCTTCGCCGTCGGCAGCGGCAGCTCCCGCAGCTCCGCATCCGAGATCGGCACCACCTGGTCCTTGGCGTACTCGTAACCCTTGCCGATCTCCGACTGGGAAACCTCACGATCCTCGGTTTCGCAGTACTTCCGCACCCGCACCCGGCCCATGTCCTGCAGGTGGTACTGGTGGAACTGGATGCTGTGATTCTCGGTGGCGCTAGCCACGTGGATAGGCACGGTAACCAGGCCAAACGAGATGGCGCCGCTCCAAATGGTTCGGGGCATGGAAAACCCTCCGCAGTACGCCCCGAGCCCTCTCAGCCTAGAAGCAGCACCCACACCTGGCACCCCCGTCGCAGCCGTCCGCCACCGCAGCCGCGTTGTTTGCTCGCCGGCACGCTGACCTGCCGTGGTCAGGCCGCCTACGAGGGTACTGAACTACTCGCTCAGTACCGTGATGGCGTGTGTCTGGGCCCATTGGAGGATCCGGGGTTTCAGGTCTCCAGACCACGCAATGGACCGGATCTCTCCGTCTCGGGTGATGGGTGCCGCTTCGGCGATGCCGAACGCGTGGAAGAGTTCATCGGCCAACACCGATGCTGCCTGTACGAGGCCGGTGCCGCCGTCAGCGAGGTCGTCCAGCAGCGCTGCCGCCTGGCTGTCGGCGTAGGCACAGAACTGTGTGCTGAGCGCTCTGCGCCGGCCGCTGACGGGACTGACGTCGTCGATCCGGAAGGGTGGGAACGGGGTCATGCTCGGCTTGGGCGGTCCCTCATGGTGCGAGTGGGGGGCGTCCACGAGTGCCGCCTTGATCAGGGCGGCGCCGGTCGCGCCGGCACGGTCGCGGGCATGCGAGCCGAGCAAGTACAGCGCGGAGAGCAGCTCGTAGACCACGGTGTCGGGCTCCGCCCACGCGAATTCGACCATTTGCTCCGTCTCGGTACGGCCTCCCAGGCGCATCGCCGTGCCGCCGGACCCGTCACGATGCAGTTCGCAGCGGTTGTACCAGTACCCGTCTGGGTTCCCTCCCTGGGCGATGAGGCGCCGGGAGCCGATGCGCACATCGGTGAAGAGCGGTTCGTTATCGCCAAGGAACGAAGCGGTGGTGAGCAGCTCGTTCTTGTACCGGTTGTAGGACGCCTGCGTGATCTGCATGTCGCCGGGGTCTTCCGGGGTCAGCGACACCAGCAGGTGGGCCACGTTGCTTGCGGGCAGCCCGGTCAGCAGCTCGCGCTCGGTGTCCTGCAGGCGCTGGCCTCGGTCGGCGGCGGCGCTGAACCGGCGGTAGTAGGCGGTAGCGACATCGGTCTCCGTGAGCCAGTCGGTCTTGCTGGCCACCCGGCGGGGATAGCGCAGCGCCTTCTCGGTCTGCTTGGTTGGCGGGGCAGTGACCGCGTGCGGTCCCTGCGGGCTGCGTTGTACCGCGAGGATGAGGAATCCCTTGCCCGGAGTGGCCGGGTTGTGCAGGGGGCGCATTTCGAACCGCACCGGGGGCGCGGTGTTGCGGGCTACAACCTGGTGGAGATGACGCTGATGGGCATCTGATACGTCGCTGTCCATGACCTGCGTCGGGATGCCCTTCGTGTCGGCCATGCCGACCACGATGATCCCGCCGATGTGGTTGGCGAAGGCGGCGATGTCCTTGGCGAGCTCTTCCTTGCCCTTGTCGTCCGCGGCCAGCAGTTCCCGCTTGTAGTCCAGATCCTCTGCCTCAGCAGCTTCCGGGTTGTTGGCCAGAGCAGCAAGATCGGCGTAGGTGACGGCGTCCAGCGGGCCGCCAAGAAGCGCCTCCAGGCGCCGTGAGCGAAACAGCATGAACGGACGCTAGCCGACAACGGCAGGCGGACTCCGGCCCTTTAACCGTGGGGGTGGGAACAGCTGTGGCGTCGACGGCCATTACTCCCCCACTGTCGCGTGCCAGTCGCCCTCGGCTGAAAGGCGCCTTGTCGATACTCTTCCCTCCGTGAGTTGGGCGTATCGACCGAAGGTTCTGACATGAGCAGAGTTCTAGCGGTGTACAGCGAGAAGGGCGGCGTGGGCAAGTCCGCCTTGTCCGCGGGCCTGGTCGCGGCCGCGCGGAAACGGAAGCTCGGTGTCATCGCCGGCGACCTCGATCCCCGGGGAACCTTCACGGCGGAGCTCGGGATCTCCGCCGAGGATGCTCCCAAGTTCTCCATGAACGACCTGCTGGCGCTGGACCCGAAGGGCGAGACCGGGTTGGCCGCGGACGCGTTCGCGCCGGCCTCCAAGGCCTGGTCGGGAGTGCACGTCATCGCCGCAGAGCGGGCGTTGGCCAACCGGGAGACGGACAACGTGGCTGTCGGGCTCGAGTTCCGGCTGAGGCTGGGGCTAAAGGGCGTGGTCGAGGAGGACATGGTCGGCATTCTCGATCTGCCGCCCCGGGCCGGCGGAAAGCTGGTGACGTCGGCCCTGGTGGCCGCTACCGACGTGGTCATCCCGGCAACGCTGGATGAGGACGGCCGGATCGGCGCGGCGGAGGCTCTGAGCACGATCAAGCTTGTCAAGGACCTGGGGATGAACCCGGATCTGCGGGTGGTCGGCATCATCCCGTCGATAGTGCCTGGTGGCCGCAGCACCCTGAAGGACGCCATAGGGGAGTACCTGGCGGACACGTACGGCGCCCTCTACCGCGATGATCTGGTGATCCCCCGTCACTCGGTGAGGCAGCAGACCAGGTTCGCGTGCGTGCCCATCACCGATGCGCCGGGCCGTGAGGCACAGGCGCTCACCGACGTCTACGACCGGATTCTCACGGCATCAGGAGTGGAAGCGTGAGCACTAACAAGCTCATTGCGGCGGGGAACAGCCGCCTGAAGAAGGCCCCCGATTCGGCCGTCGACCCCGCAGTGCCCGCAGAGCTGCAAAAGCGCGCAGCCGCAACTGCCGCGAGGCAGGACTCGGTCGACAGTCAGGAGCCCAGCGTCTTCGCTCATGGCAGGGTCCTGAGCGCCGGCGACATCACCGGCACCCCGGAGGAGCAACTGGCCTACGTCACCGAGCGACTCCACGAGATCGACCTCGCCGGCAAGCGCGCTGAAGACTTCACCGTCCTGAACAAGGCGGTACTGCTGGAGGTCGCCCAGGAGCGCCAGCTTCACCTGGTGGCCGGCCACAACAACTTCTCGGTGTGGGCGGCCGACGTGCTCGACATCGAGCCGAAGTATGTGTTCGAAGTGCTGCAGGATGCGGTACGTATCCGGGCGATCGGCGAGTTGGGGCCCGACCTCGCGCAGCATCTGACGCGGGCGTCGGCCCGCAAGGTCATGGCGGAGGTGATCAGCAGTCAGGGCCTGGAAACCGCCCAGGTCGTTATGACCGAGGGACTGACTCAGGCCGCGGAGCAGGGCAAGAGGCGGCCGACCGCCTCGCTGCTCACCTCGATCGCCAAGAGCTTGACCATGCCCTCCATTCCGACGCAGGAACCGAGGTCAGAAATTTCTGACCCCCCGGCGGCACCGTCGGTGCCCCCCGAGGTCACGGCGCTGGAGCGAGCGACTACCTCACTCAAGGAACGCGTCTACGCACCACTGGCGCCTGCTGCGGTACAGGCTGCACTGGACGCCGATCCCGACGCCGTTGAACAGCACCTGGAGGACCTGCAGAGCGAGCTCGCGCGGGTCACCAAGCGACTCAACGCCGCTCGCCGCGCTCTGGCCGTCGTACAGCCGTCCGACCCTGAGTAGGACCGTCGGAGAGGTCAGAAATTTCTGACCTCCTTCAACGCAAAAGAGCCCCGGCCTCCGTGTCACGGAGGCCGGGGCTCTTTGAGGATGATGCTGTCAGCCGCGATCGGCGTCAGGTGTGCCATGCCGGGCGGCAGGCGCTCGCGTGGCGTTGGCTGTTTCGACGGCTGCCGTCAGCAGCGCGGCGGCGTCGCTCTCGTACGGGTCCCGGTAGGTCGCATGGTCGGAGACGTGGAACACGGCGCCCTTCACGACCAGCTTGAATCCGGGTACGGCGGTGTCTGACTTCTCTTCCAGTTGGGCGTTGAGGCGGTCGACGTCGCGGTCGATGTGCCGGGTCTGGGTGTAGGGGCCGAGGCGGAGCAGGAGGTATCCGGTGTTGTCCGGCCTGCGGGCTTCGACGTGGACGCCGTACAGCGCCGGGGGCATGCCGACGTCGTCGGGGAGGGGCAGGTCGGCCGCGGCGTGGGTGAGCATCGCGTAGGCCGGCTGCCAGATGCCGAGGATCGCGGCCGTCTCGCAGCGCAGCCAGCCCCTGCCTGTGTAGCCGAGTTGGTGGCCGTGGCGGTAGGCCGCGGCGTGCGGGGTGTCGGGGTGAATGAGGGTGACGGCGATCAGGTCGGGGCCATGGTCGTCGCCGGGGCGAGGTTGAGCGCGTTCGATGAATGGGCCGACCCGTACGGCAGCGTCCTGGTTGCAGCCGGGCGTCCAGGGCTGCGGATTCTTGCGGGCGGCGAGCATCGCGCGGAACTGGTCGACGGCGGCCTGGTCCTCGGGGGCCAGGGCGCCGGACGCATGGCCGCAGCGACGGAGGAGACGACGCTTCATCGGGTGACCTTCTGCTCGGTGGCGGGTGCGTTCGCGTCGGCGGCCGGAGTTTGTGCGGCGCTCGTCTCGAGCTCGTGGTGGCGCTGTTGGAGGTGGTCGATGGCCTGGTGGTCGGTGACGACCGTTTTGATCAGGGCGCGCTGGTACTCCATGCCGGCGAACAGGCCGCGGTGGTAGCGGCATTGGTCCTGGGCTTCGGCGCAGGCCGGGCAGTCCTCCCAGTCCAGGGCGTCGTACGGTGCGGTCTCCGGTCCGGGGCGCTCGGGGTCTGTCTGGTGGTGTGCGAGGGAGTCGGGGCTGGGGGTGAACAGGTCTTCCTGCCAGGTGGGCGGCAGGTCACGGAGGTAGACGGCCAGGGCGGCCGCGATGGGCCGGTAGTGCTCGTAGAGCGATGCCCAGATCCGTTGGGCCTCGGTGTCGGGGTCGAACCGCAGGGACAGCTGGTGGGCGTCGCGGGCGTAGGCCTGGATCTTCACGCGGCGCTCCGGCCAGGTGCTGCTGTCGATGCCGGCCTCCACGGCCGCACCCAAGATCCGGGTGTCGTGGAGGAACTCCGGGGCTAAGAGCGATGCGGCGAGGGCGTCGGCTGTGGCGGGGTCGCGGCGGGCGAGCGCGCCCACGGCCTGGTCGGTGAGGAAGGCCCAGCGGCGTGCCCAGAAGTCTGCGTTGCTGTACGCGGTGGCGAGCATCCGGGTGCGCAGACGCGTGAGGTGAGTGGTCGTCATGAACGGGGTCTCCTTGGATGGCGGGACGGTTCGAGCTGGTGGGGCCGCGGGGTTACCGGCGCCGGTCGTCAGCGGGCCAGCCGTCGCAGGGGCGGGACGGTCTGGACGCTGTGGCAGTCGACGGGGGTGACGCTGTGCGGGGAGCGACCGTGGGTGGGGCGCAGTTCGGCGAGGATCTCGATCAGGTCGTCCTCGGTGTCGAGCAGGATGTCGACGTACCCGCGGGTGCAGGTGCACGGCACGATCAGGGTGAGGACGTCGCGGGCGCCGTCGGCCTCGCTGATGTGCAGGGTGTGGTGCAGCCACAGTCCGCCGTCCAGCCACGCCACCGCCGACGGCTCGAACCGGCGGCCGCCGACGCCCTCCCAGGCCGGGTAGCCCTGCCAGTCCGTGACCTCCAGGACGTGCGAAATGCTGTTCAGGTAGGCCCGGTAGATGTGGTGGGCAGCGGTGGTCTGGGCGTCGTCGCGCTGTTCGTCCTCGCTGGGTTCGTCGACGTCGGCCGCGAGATCCAGCAGGTACGCGATTGGGGAGTCCGCCGCGTACGGAAGCTGTGCCAGGGTCTTGGTCATCGTGGCTCCGTTTGGTGAAGTGGTGCGCCGGGCCGGGCTGTCCGGCCCGGGAGGCTCAATTCGCGGGCAGAGCCAGCGCGTCGATCCAGTCGGGTCCGAGGCGCCGGGCCAGGCGGCTACGCAGCAACGTGCGCTCGCCCGCGGTGGTGGCCGCCCACACGCCAGTGGGGGTCTCGTCGGGGTTGGCGAGCGCCCATCGCAGGCAGCCCTCTGCGATCGGGCAGTGCCGGCAGGCGGCTTTGGCGGTGCGGATGCGGTCGGCTGCGGCCGGGTCGGTGGCCTCGCCGCGGGCGACGTCGAACGTGCGGGGGCTGCGGCGGCATGCGGTCGGGCTCGCGGGCGCGGGGAACGGGATGCGCTGGTCGTGCTGGACGGTGGTGCCCATGGGTCTCCAATCGCCGGCTCAGGCGTGGTTGTCGGTGGTCGAGGTGGGGCGGTGGTCCGACACGAAGCGGCCGGAGCGGGATTCGTCGGGGTGCGCGGCGATCCACTCTTCGGCGCAGGTCTTGTGCGCGGCCTGTCCAGGCTGATGGGGGTGCGCCTCTTGCTGTGTGATCGTGTGCGGCCGGGTGGGTCACGCGCGGCAGATGGAACGCTCCCTTCGGGCTCGCCGTGTCGGGCCACGCTGTCCGGTCCTGCGCCGGGTCCCGCCGCGCGCCGACTGGCGGCGCAGGGCGGGGCGGGACGCAGGACCGTCAGAGCAGCGCGCTGAGAGCGGCCAGAAGGAGCAGGGCCAGGGCAGCGAGGCTCATATCGACTGCGCGCCGCAGCTGGCTGAACTTGCCGACGGCGAGGCCGGACAGGACCCGGATGCGGGCGGCGCGGGTGTCGCCCTGCATGCTGGCGCGGATCGCGTCGTCGTCCAGGCCTGCCCAGTACGGGAAGGACGCGCGGTCGTTGCCACCCAGGCGGGGCCGGACGACTAAGAGCAGCAGTACGGCGGCCGCCGCCAGGGCGAGCACGGCGGCCGCGCCGAAGGCCTGCGTGACGGCCGGCAGCGGGTGGTCGACGACTGCGGCGAGTCCGGCGAGGACGGCTCCGTCGAAGGCCAGGAGCAGGGATGCCTTCCCGTCGGTTCGGGCGATCTCTGCCTCGACCGTCGTACAGGCGGTGTCCAGGTTCTTGTCCGTGTCGGTGTCCGGGGCAGAGGTGTCGGTGGTCACGACGGTGCTACTCCTCATCAAGGTCGGATGCGGGGGTCAGGCGGCCAGCTGGTGGGCCGGGGGAGCGAGGTAGGTGCGCGGGTCGGCGGGCGTACCGTCGTGGCACTCCAGGCACATCCCGAGGGTCTTGAGCGGAAGGCAGTAGTGGTAGCGCCGGCCGCACGGGCCCGGGCAGGTCTGCCGCGCGGCCATCGCCTTGTCGAGCGCGGCCTCCTGAGCGAGCGTCGGCACCCTTTTGGGTCGGGCCAGGCGGAGGTCGTAGAGCAATGCGCGGCCGCGGTGAGTGCGGGGGCATGACCATGCGGGCCGGTAGCGGCAGCGTGCGCAGCGAAGGATGCCCACGGGCCCGTGTCCTCCGGGGCTGACGTCTCGCTCCCGCAGCTGGCGGCGGGTGACGAGGTGGTCGGGGCAGGCGGCGCCGCGGTCGTACTCCGGCAGATCACCGGCGCCGCGCGGTAACCGGACCTGCGTGCAGCGTCGGTGGCGGGGGCGCTGTCGCATCACCCGCTCCAGGTGCCGGGCAGCCGGACGGGACGGCGCGGGTAGCGGGGGCCCGGTCGCATGGGGCGGGGTCGGCCGATCCGGCGGCGCAGTCGGGGGATGAGCACCTCGGGGTCCTCCAGCAGGTTGAGGCAGACGGCCGCGCCCCGCCGGCGATGTGGCTGTCCGGCGGGGCGCGGTGATGCTGTTGCAGTGGCGGCTACGGCACGGGCGAGGCGGGCGTGGAGGGGGACGTCGTGGCCGGCTGAGTCGCGGGCGAGCTGCCCGCGCCGGCATCCCTGGAATGCATGCCGATCCACAAACCGATCAGCGCTCCCACAATCAGCAGGACCTTGTGCCGGTTGGCCTTCCACCAGGTCGGCGGGGGCGGCTCAATCAGCACGCCTATGACGGCAGGGCCTTTCGCCACGACGGGATCTCCTTCTCGGATCGCGGACTGAGGTGGTGTTGAGGCCGGGCGGCCTGTCCGGACCTCGCGACCCACGCCGGAGCACGGGAGGGCAAGGACCAGGCGGAGCGCCCGGAAGACGGCACGAGGTGTAGCCGGAGTTTTGTGCGCTGGCATGCTGATGGCCCGCACCTTGGGTGCGGGCCATCAGCGGTGGAACAGCGGATTAGTCGGAGGGAAGCTGCTTCCCGCTCTCTGCGTCGTATGCGATCCCGGTGGGGGAGAGGCGGACAGTCCGGGATTCCGCCCGAGAGCCTTCCTTCCATTTCCTTCCGCCGACCGATATGCGGACTGTCACGTCGGCGAGAGAGTCCTTGACCGGCAGCTTGATCTCAGGTGCTTTGGGGAACCAGCGGTCTTCACCTCGGGTGGTGTAGGCGCTCTGCCCGGAGGCCTGGACTGCGTCAATGCGCAGGTACCTGGCGTTGCGATCGGCGTACGAGCGGAGCTCCACGACGACGCTGTCCCTGTCGCTGCTCCATTGGGCCACAAGGTCCGTGTCCACGCCGTCGACGCGAAGTGCGGCACCTGACCTGCCCTTGTAGGCGGCGGCTTTCTGCTGGCGTTCCTGGGTGTGCTGTTCGTTCTGGGCGTTCTGCCACACGCAGGCGCCCGCGATGGACAAGGTGGCGATCGCGGCAACGTAGGGCCAGGTGCGCCGACGTGCCGACGCGGGTTGTTCGTCGTCAAGCGGCGGTACGGGTGTGGGCGGCTGGGGCGCGCTATGCCATGCGGGGGATGTACTGTCGCCGCTCTTCTCGAACCATTCGGCGTCGTCGTTGCCCATGCGGGCGACGGTAGCGCGCAGTTGGGCGGCCTGTCCGCGGTCACCACGCAGTTCCGCCACCTGTGCCCGGGTCTCCAACCAGGCAAGCGCCTGGGGGGAGTTGAGCCCGTGGGCGGTGATGTCCTCGCGCTCAAGAACGGCGGCCAGCTGGGCGGCTTCGTTGAACCGGCCGTCCATCGCGGCCTGGAGGACGCTCTCGTGCCGGGCAAGGTCGAACTGCGCAGGCCCACCGCCGATGACGTTCGGTGGCAGCGTCTCCCAGTCCCAGTCGTCGTCACCGTTCGTGAACGGCGCGTACAGGTCCTGGCTCGGGTCGACGTCAGCGCCGGTGTCCTGGATCGGCTCCGTGACCTGCTCGGTCGCGGTGGCAGTGTCCTGTTCGACGGCCAGGGCCTGCTGTGCCATGCGGCGCCGTGACGAGGTGTCCGTGAGTGCGGCTTCCTCATCGGTGAGGACGGTCTGGACGATGTCGACGTAGTCGGGGCCGACCTTCCACACGGCCTGCCCCGGATCGAGCGCCGGGATCCTTTCGACTGCCCAGGCGGGCAGACCGAGCAGGGCGCCGACGATCGCGGCCTCTTCCGGGTTCAGGCGTCCGACGTGGGCGATCTCGCACAGCCGGGCCAGGTCGCGGGCCTTGCCCTCTCCCAGGTCGGACAGCGTGTGCATCACCACGTCCAGCGACAGCCCGGCCTTCCGGCTGTTCTTCAGCAGCCGCTGAATCAGCTCGGACGTGGCCGGGGACAGCAGGATCTGCCACGCCTCCTCCAGCACCAGGTGCCGGTGTACGGCGGTCGACTGACGCAGCCACACATGCTCTGCCCAGCAGCTGACCGCGGCCATCAGCGACGGGATCGCCGGGGAATTGCGGTCCAGGTGGGAGAAGTCGAAGGAGATGATGGGCAGGTCCGTCTCGGGCAGGCTCGCGCCCTGGCCGTCGAACAGGCCGCGCAGGGAGCCTTCGGTGTAGCGGGACAGGCCGATCGCCGCGCCCTCGCCCCACGCGGTCAGCTTGGCGGCCGGCCAGCGGCCGTCTTCCGGGCTGACCAGGGCGTCCACCAGGCCGTTGAGTGAGGTCGCCTTGGGGTGGTTCAGCGCGTGCTGCAGGGCGTGGGTGGCCTGGAAGGTGAGAGCGCCCGGCTCGACCGCCAGGATCAGCGACCGGACCAGCTGCTCGCGAACCTCGGGCGGGAACAGTTCACTGACCGGGTTGAGGGTGAAGGCGCCGGCCTCGATGACCCGGCCACCCAGGGAGCGCGTCAGCGGCGCCCACTCGCCCGCGTTGTCCTCGCCGAAGGAGTCGATGACGACGAACTGGTGGCCGTGCTCGATGATCTCGCGGTGGGCCCGTGTCTTCGCCGTGGTGCTCTTGCCGGAGCCGAGACCACCCAGGGCGAGCGAGTTGGTCGACGGCAGCAGTGCGGCCTGGACCTGAACGGGGGAGAGGTGGAAGGGCCTTCCATCGAGCAGGGACCGGCCGATCGGGATGCCGGCGAAGGCGGTGTTGGAGGCGACCAGTGGCGCCGTGATCGCGGCGTGGGTGGTGGGCAGACGAATCACAGGATCGCCCCTTTCCGTGTGGAGGCTCCGTGCGGGGTGGTCATCACGTGCGCACGGTGCTGCTGGCCGGCGAGCCAGTCGAGATGGATGCGGTGCCGGTCGGCCGTGAGGGAGGCCTGCCAGCGGGCTTCGGTGACGGTCTCGGGGCTGTCACCGAACACCGTCAGGTAGGCGTCCAGGTCCACGAGGGCCGCGCCCTGGACCAGCTCGCCGTGCGTCGTGCCGCTGGCGATGTCGTGCGCGTCCTGCTTGACCTTGTCGTTGACGAAGGCCTCGGAAGCGGCGCGCTGCCACTTTGCGGACCGGCGGGACTGGCCCGCCGGCAGGGGCCGGTACAGGACGGCGAGGGACCGGTCGGTGCCCGGCCCGAGCAGCAGCTTGGGCATGAGGCCGCCGTCCGTCTCTCCCGGCCAGGCGGTGATGCGGGCGGTCGCCACGTAGCGGCCGTCGTCCAGGCCTGCCCAGCCGGAGCCGCGTTCGGTCACGGCGGGGACCGGATCCGGGGTGAGGGGGGTCAGCGCCCCGAGGCTGGCGAACTCGCCTTCCATGGTGTCGAGGACCCGGGCGGGGTGGCTGATCAGTCCCTTGGGGACGTGGACCGTGATGGTCTGGGTGTGGTCGGTGCAGTCGCGGGCCGTGGTGTGGTGGGTGACGTGCACCTGGACGCCCGCATTGCGGGCCTGCCCGCCGGCGAACGTGAGGGCGCGGGCGAACGCGCTGTGGAACGCGGCCCGGCGCTGCGGGTCCTGCATGGTTCCGTGCTCCGGGTACAGCGCCCACGTCGTGGTCGTGCCCGGGTGGGCGGCGATCGTGTCCGGGATGCTGCGCTCGCGCAGGTGCCGGTAGCCGACCGTCGCCCACCGGGCGAGCGAGCGCGGCCCCGGCGCGAGGTTCAGCACGGCGGCCGCGGCGCCCACGGCGGCGAACGTCCACACCGGGGGCGGGGTGATCATTGCCGACATCATTACGGCGCTCCCGAGCCCGGCGTTCGCCTTGGTCATCAGGGTTTCGGTGCGGCTGAGTCCGCGCTGCAGGGCGGGGATGCGGTAGCCAGGAGTCAGGGTGTACACGGGAGCAACCTCCTGAAGTCTGTGGGTGAGCGCGCCCGGCCCCGGCGCTCTCTCCTGCCGCCGGGTGACAGGGCAGGAGAGAGCGCCGGGGCCGGAAACCGGCTCTTACGGGGTGTTCGGCTGGCCCGGGGCCAGCCGCGGCGTCGCAGCCGGGCCTTGGGGGCTCGGCTGCGGGGTGGGGGAATTGACTGGCTGGCCGGCGGGGGCCGCGGCCCCCGCCCTGGTGGTGCGGTACTGCTCGCGCACCTCCCGCAGCTGCTGACGACGGGCCGCGCTTTCGCTCGCCTCCCGCCGCTCCTTCGCGACGGCCGACGTGGTGGTCAGCCGTCCCTGCCGCTCCTTCGGCGTGATGCCGTAGGCGGCGAACAGGACACCGCGGTCCTGGGACATGGAGCGGCCCGGGGTGTTCACGGTGCGGGGACCGCGCGGGGCGTTCTCCTTCTCGTAGACGTCGGGTGCACCGGCCCGCATGACCGCATGGGCCAGCGGGCTGGGGGTCCTGCTCTCCACGTAGGACCGGGCGGCGCCGGCGACCTTGGGTCCGAAGTACGGCACACCGTGGAAGATCATCCGCAGCATCAGGACGTCCGCGGCGACCAGCAGGATGCTGTCGACGACCAGCGAGCCCTTCGTCATTTGGACGAAGGGTGAGACCAGCAGCAGTGCGAACGGGGCGAACATGAGCCCCAGCAGGCGCTGCGCCCACGTCTTGACCGCTGACGTGTCTCCCCCGCGTGCCAGCGATGCCAGCACCAGGGGAGCCACGCAAACGAAAGCGAGAATGCCGAGCTGGCGCGTGATGAACACGAGCACAGCGAAAGCGAGGGCGACCACGAGCGCGGCGAAGATCAGCAGCTTCGCCAGCGGATTTGCCGAGTCCGCCCCGTGCTGGAGGTCGTCGCTGATCGCGCCGAACAGGGTGGACTCGTTGCTGTTGAACGCGGCCGTGAACGCGCCGCTCACGGCCTTGTTCAGCAACATGACGGCCCCGGGGACCGACGCCATGCCGGCGACGGCCACCAGGGTCCAGCCGGTCGATGCGCCCATCTGCTTGAGGCGGGGTGCGCCCTGCCAGGCGGTCAGGGCGCACACGACGATGACGCTCACGAAGATCGCGACGGCCAGGTGCTGACCGAGCCACAGGAACGGCTCGTACAGCCCGCTGTCGGATCGCGCGGGCGCCCACGCATCCTTCGGCGCAATCAGATCAATCGCCTTCTTGATCAGACTGTCGGCGAGGTGCCTGATGTTGTCGGCGGCGTCACCGGTGACGCCGCCTCCTCCGCTGCCCGTGCCGGGTGGCCCGTCCGAGCCGCCCGGGTCCCTCGTGCAGTAGTCGTAGCCCGGCGTGCCCTTCAGGGCGTCACACGGATCATTGGCCATAGCGGATCAGCCCTTGGCCTGGGTGACGGTGCTGAACAGGGTGTCGCCGTACAGCGCGAGCACGACCGCGACGAACAGGGTGCCGATGGCCATCGACCCCTTCCGCAGGGCGCCCTTGGGGTCGCCCGACAGCTGCAGCAGCATGCGCAGCGCGATGATGGCGATCACGGCCGCGATCCCCTTGGTGACCAGGCCACCGCCGGTCAGGCCGATGGTGTCGAAGAAGTCCTTGAAGCCGACGGACATGTCCTGGGGCTTGGCGAGCAGGGTGAACTTGGGCATGGGTCAGATCTCCTTGTTGTGACGGGAAACGGGACGGCCGACGGCGATCAGGTCGGTCATGGTGTCCATGGGGTCGTAGCGGACCTGGGTGCCGGGCCGGGGAGCGTCGAGAATCCAGCCGCCGCCGATGTAAATGCCGACGTGGTGAATGCTCGAAGGGCTGGAGCCGTAGAAAACGAGATCCCCGGGCTGTACATCTCCGGGCTTGACGGGCTCCGACGCGGCGTACTGCTGTGCCGCCGTGCGGGGGAGGGAAATCCCTGCCTTCGCGTAGGCGTACAGCGTGAGCCCGGAGCAGTCGAAACCGGTGATTTCTTTTCCGGAACGGCCTTTGGGTGAGCAGCAGGTTCCCGTACTGGGACCGTGCGCGTCGCCGCCGCCCCACGAATACGGGGTGCCGAGCATTGCCTTTGCCGCGTTGATGGCAGTGGCGGCCTGCGTTGTGGTCGCCGTCTTGCTTCCGCTGGACGGCTGGTCGGCAAGGGCCTTGATGGATTGGACGTAGTTCTGTGTCTCCTTGTAGGGAGGCACGCCCCCGTATTTACGGACGGCGCCGCTTCCGGCGTTGTAGGCGGCCAGCATGTTGCTCTGCTTGTCGCCGGGCACGCTCTTGACGTCGTCAGCTATGGAGCACAGGTACTTGGCTGCCGAGGGGATCGCGTCTGCGGGATCCCACACGTCGCGTTTGCCGTCATCGTTGCCGTCGATTCCGTGGGTTTCCCACGTGGACGGCATGAACTGTGCGATGCCTTCCGCACCGACCGGCGAGTGGGCTTTCGGATTGAAGTTGGATTCCTGTGTGAGAAGCGCGGCGAGCAGATTCGGAGTGACGGCGGAGCAGGTGTTTCCCGCGTCCTGGATCAGGGTTTTGTAGTCGGTGGGAACGGACAGGCTGAGCGCCGTTCCCACCGGGTCGTCGCCGGCGGCCTGCACGAGCGCGGCCAGGATGACGGCCGCGGTTGCTCCCGCGCCGATCGTGACGGCTGTAGAGGCGCGCAAGAGCCTCTTGCCTCCCTTCTGGGGCTTGTTGATCGTTTCTGCTGGTCAGATCCACTTCCGGAGTCCGCCAGGAGTCCGCCAGGAGTCCGCCAGGCACCCGCCGGGGCCTGCCGTACCGGCGGGTGAAAGCTGCCGGTCGGCGGGTGTGTGGCGGGTGCCTGGCGGGTGGTCCGGCGGGTGCTGTGGACGGTCACGAACCGGACTTGGCGGCCGCGATGAGGTCGGCGAGGTGATAGCCCCGCACGCCCTTTTCGTCCTTGCCTGAAGAGACACCGAGGAGCTTCGAGAGCTGCTTTCCTTGCTCTCCGGGCCTGGTGTCTGTGATCCCGAGGGCGGGAGCCAGGTCGGCCGTGTACATGAACTCGCCCCCGGCATTCCGCATCAGGTCGATCGCCTGCTTGAGTGGCGATCCCGATGCCTTTTCGATGGCCGCATGCTGCCGGTCGTAGACCTCATCGACGACTTCCCACATGAACTCATCTTTGAAATTGAATCCTCGGATGAGAGTGGAAGCTCCGTGCGCGAACAGCACGCCCTGTCCCTTGATGTCCGGGTCGAGAAGCGCCGGGTTGATCGGGGCAATCGTCTCGAAGTACGTGTCTCCGAGAGCAACTTTCGCGGTTCCTTCCGATGCCACGTACAGACACAGCCGGTACTGGAACTGATCACGGACCTTGACCGGAATTGCGTTCTGGGCCGGGCGCTGTGTCAGCATCACCACGGCGATCCCGGACTCCAGGCACTTGGAGACGAGTGACCGCGCCGTTTCAGCAATCCGGGCGGCATCCTTGATGCCGGCGGCTGTTCCGTCGTGCGCGAAGAAGTCTGCCGCTTCGTCAACAATGAAGAACACCGGCCTGAACTTGGGTGCGGGCTGCCGGTTCCTTTTCGCCTCCTGCAGCTTTACGTACCGACGCTCAGCGCGAGCATCGAGTTCGTCGGCCATATCCTCGAACACGGCCGGATTGTCGGATGCCTCGTATCGGACAGCGACTTTCTCGAAGTGCGTCAGCCCGCAGAATTTCCCGTCGAGCAGATACAGGTCGAACTCGCCGTAGGCGATCAGCAGGCAGGTGATCAGACCGTTGATGAGCGTGGTCTTGCCCGTCTGCGTCATGCCTCCGACCAGCAGCGACGCCTTGTCGAAGGTCTTCGCACCGGCCAGCTGCCCGACGACGTCGTGCCCGAAGGGCACCCCGGCGAAGGCCTCGATCTGCTGCCGGGTGGGCGCGGCGAACGGCCGGGTGTGCGGGGGCTCATCAAGCACCAGGAGCCGTACCCGACGCTCGTTGTCCCGGACGCGCTCCATCGTGGTGTGCATCCGGGTGCGGCCGAACATGCCGGCCACGTTCCCGAGCCGCTTTTCGACGTCCTTGTAGGTGCGCCCCTCCGGGGTCAGGAAGTCGTAGACGGTGCCCTTGCCCGGCTCCTTGACCGGCTCGATGGTGACCTGGTCGGCGCGGACGATTTCGTCCTTGCCGATGGCCCCGGCGGTGGCGAGCGCCCGGGTCAGCTCCGGATGCACCACAGCCGCCTCAGCGGCGGCCTGGTCGCCCCCGATCACAGCGGTGGCCGGCGCCTCCTGCTGCAGAGCCGCCGCTGTCGCGGGCTGCTTCTTGTCCGTCTGGCCTGCCCACATGCCTCTGAGGGCTGTGCGGACCTTCCAGGCCGTATAGCCGAGCAGTACCAGGACACCTGCGGTGAGCAGCACGGTGACCGGCCAGGACAAGCCCAGCTTGGCTTTGATCGCACCAAGGATGGCGAATACGGTCGCCAGTCCGCCGATCGCTCCGGCGGTCTGGCCGTACACGTCGTCGCTGGCTTGTCTGACCTGCTGTTTCTTCTTCTTTGCCACACCCTTCCTTCCTCTTGATCGCAGGGCGCGTGCAGGTCTCCCGCACACGTGCGATTGGGCGGCTTTCGTGGTGTCGCCGGGTCTGCTTGCTGGGTCTGCGGCAGGGCCGCTCGCCAGGTCACTCGCCGGGTCTGCACCGGTCGACTGCGATGTGCTTCCGGCAGTCGCAGCAAGGGCCAGCCCGCGCGGATGCGGGCTGGCCCTCACTGGTGGTGCCGGACAGGCTGGTTCAGGCGTCGGCGTCCTCGGTCTCCTCGTCGGTGTCCTCGGACGTGTCGGTCGACGAAGGCTTGGTGCCGGCGGTGTGGCTGGTCTCCTCCTTCGACATCAGCGCGGCCCACACCCGGCGCACCCGCTCCTCGCTGCCGACGAATCCGGCGTCGCGGAAGGCGCTCATGGCCTGGCGGTAGGACAGCGGCGGGTCGTCGGAGTAGCGCAGGTGCCGCAGGACGACGTCCATCTGACCGTCGGTCAGCCGCTCGCCGGGCTCCGGGACCGGCACGCCCGTGACGGCCGCGATGTCCGCGAGTGTGTCGGCCCGTGCCGTCGGGTCGGCCGGTGTGCCGGTTTCGGCACGCCCGCCGTGACGGTTTCCGTCACGGTTCTTCGCGAGACTTCCCTGACCTGTGTGACGGTCGTCGGTGTCCGTGCCGGAACCGGCACGACCGGCGGGCAGAGCGGGGGCAGTGGGTGTCCACGTGCCGAGTTCCGGCAGCCGGATTGCCGCGACAGTGTCCGGCAGCGCCTTCTCCGTGACGGTGCTCGCGGTGGCCTCTGCCTGCCCGTGCAGCTTGTCGGTCATCTTCTGCTGGGTCTTGAGTACCGACTTGCGGTACGCCGTCTCCGCTTCGGCCACCCGCTTCTCCAGCTCGGTCGCGAGCTCCAGCAACTCGATCCGGTGCGCGGCCTCCGCCTCCATCGTCTCCAGCTGATCGGATACCAGCTGGCGCTTGTGGGCGATGGCCTGCTGGGTGTCGGCCGACACCTTCCGTCCCAGCGACGGCAGGGCGATCCACCATGCGGTCTTGGTCGCGACGATGGCGATCGGCGTGAGGATCACGGCCAGGTCGAACCCGCCGGAGCCCTTCATGATCAGGTCGGCCGTGGGGATGGCCGCGTTGACGACCGTCAGGGCCAGGCCGGCGAACTGCACGCGCCGGGCGCGAGCCTTGTTGTTGCCGGACAGGATCTCCGTCGCCTGGAACACGACCCACAGAGCGTCCAGGGCTCCCACGGTCGGAACGGCCCATCCCCCGAACTTCGGCTCGAGGATCTGGTAGCTGACGGCCATCGACAGGATCGCCACGCCCAAGGTGACAGCCCCCAGGACGGTGAGGACCATCCCGCGCGGGGAGGGCGCCTGCGGCCACTTCCACTCTCGCTTGTTCACGTTCGTTCTCCCTTTGCTCGGTCAGCCGGTGGCCGTGCCGGACAGGCGGGCGACCTTGGCGACGTGGGTGTTCTGGTCGTCGACGGTGCGGCGCAGCTGTCCCGTCAGGGAGCGCGAGGTGCCGTAGTCGTCGATGTACGCGATCTGCCAGTCCGCGCCCTGGGGGTATCCGGCGGCGGCCAGCGCCGCGGTGTGTCCGTAGTCGGCGTCCGAGTGCTTCTCATGGGCCTCAGCGATCCGGACTGCGCGGCAGTCGAACGCCTCAGCGGCTCGCAGTGCGCGCTCCTGGGCATCGATCAGCCGGGAGACCGCGGACCGCCACTCAGCTCCGGCTTCCGGACTGCGCAGGTAGGCGTAGGCGGCCTCCATGCCTGTCAGCTCTCGCTGGTAGGCCTTCCAGAGGGCGTCGGCGTCCTGGACAACCTGCTTCAGGTCCTCGACGTAGGCGGCGTTGCGCCACTGATCCCGCGCCTGCTCGTACAGGTCGTCCAGGATGCCGACGGCCGCGCTCCTTAACACGCGTTCGGCTTCGTCATCCGTCCCGTAGGCGAGCTTCGGGTCGGTGCGAACGGCCGGACTGCACGGCTCCTCCTCGCGTCCCGTGAACGGCTGGAACTCGAACTTGAGCCAGGTCGGGTGGTGGTGAACCGCTTTCAGGTACGGCGGCAGGTGCGGCCGGAGACGATCGAAGATCTCGGTCATGCCCTCCGGGGTGATCCGGTAGTTGCGACCGAGGGCCGTCGACGTCTCCGTCACGAGGGCAGGGGCCGGAACCGGGTCGTGGTGGGGCAGGCCGTTGTCGTCCAGCGGCGCCCTGAGCGGAAGGGTGTGTGCCATGGGTCCTCCTCCTTGACCGGCCGGACTGTCCGGCCGCCCGCCATCGCCCGCATCGGCCGCCGTGATGGGCGGGTAGGTGCGGGCGGTGACGGGCGGCCGTCAGGCGATGGCCGCGAGGGGACGGTGCGGAGCGACGACCCGGCCGTCGGGCAGCAGCTCGCCCGTGTCGTCGAAGAGCAGGGCACCGTTGCACAGCAGGCTCCATCCCTGATCGGGGTGGGCGGCCACCACGCGGGCGGCCTCCCGATCAGGGCTGTCGGACGTCGGGCACGCCGGGGTGTGCAGGCACAGGGAGCGCGGCTGGCGGCGGGTCGGGTCGGCGCTGGCCGGCGGGGTCGGTGTGCGCATCGAAACCTCCAGGAGGGCGGGCGAGGGGTGCGCGGCTGCGCGGCTCCCCTGGACCGCGCCCGGACCGGCCGCCGCACGGGGCGGGGTCGGGCCGGGCGGGTCAGGCAGCCGACAGAGGTGGCGGTGTCGGGCTGGGGCGGGGGCTCAGTAGTCCGTGTCGTGGTTGCTCTCGGCACGGTTGGGGTGGTGCGGGTGCAGGTCGGTGACGCGGTGGCCTGCCTCCCAGGCCGCGGTCGCCGCGATCGCGGCGGCGGCGAGCAGGATGCGGGCGAGGGGATGGCGGGGGCCGACCGCGGCGGCGGCCCGGGCGGCGCGGTGCTGCGCTGCCCGGGCCGCGTGTATGAAGTGCGGCATCAGTTCCCGAGGTTCTGGCACGCGCCGCAGGTCCAGGCGGTGGCCTGGCCGGGCTGTACCGCGGTGACTCCGAACCATCCGCCGCACACCTGGCACTGCATTCCGGTTCCCGCCGTGGCGGGTGCGGGGGCAGCGGAGGCGGGCGGGCAGTTGCTCGGGTCGCAGGTCCAGCGTCCGCACAGCGGGCAGGCGTCGTCGGCCATCACCGGCCGGTGCAGGGTCAGGACCGGCTGCCGCTCGTAGCCGGGCAGCATCTCTTGCAGCGTGCGCGGGACGCGCCGGTGGGCGGGGATCGCCGCGTCCTGCACACGGACGACGTCCAGGAGGTGCCGTCCGAGACGGCGGTGGGCGTCCTGGTCTGCCGTGGCGGGACGGGGGCGTGTCATGCTGTCGATCACAGGGACTCCTCAACCAGTTCCTGTACTGGCGGCCCCGGAAGGTCAGAGCTCCGGGGTCGCCGCCTTTTGACTGGCCGGACGGCCAGCCACGGCCCGTCTCCCATCCGCACAACTGGTGGGCAGGAGAGGGACCGTGGCGGATCGTCAGGCGGCCGGGGCGTAGGCCGGCGTGCCCTGGCGCAGCAGGTAGTCGGATGTCGTCCATGCCGATCCGACTGCGTGCGGCTGTCCGTCGGGGCGCAGGGTGTCGCGGACGATGACCGCCCACCGCGCACCGGTACGGCGCAGCAGCTGCGCGGCCTCGCGCGGGTCGGTGACAAGCACCAGGACCTCGAAGCGCCCGTCGACGTTCTGGTAGATCGCGCCGGGGCGGCGGGGGCCGATCTCCTCAGCGATGCCGGGCAGGGTGACGGTGGGCATCATGCTGCGGCTCCGATGAGGCGGGCGAGGTGAGCGAGGGCGGTGTCGTCGGTGTAGTCGACGGCTTCCTCGCGCCGGACACGGGCGAGGCGGTAGTGGTCGACCGCGCGGCGGCGGGCGCGCATCGCGAGGAAGCCGGCCGGAGAGCGCAGTTCGTTGCCGCGTAGTAGGTGCTGCCAGGTGTCGAGCCACGCCTCTTGGGCGATGTCGTCGGCCAGGCCGCGGTCGCCGGGGCGCAGTGCGCGGGCCGCGACTGCGGTGACCATCGGCGCGTGCTTGCGGTACAGCGTGTCGAGCAGCTGCCGGGCGGCGGTGTCGCCGGGGCGGGCGGCAGAGTGCTGCGGGTGCGGCCGGGGGCCGGACGGCGTGGGCCGGTCGGGCGTCCGCTCATGCGGGACGGGCCGCTGCGGTAACGCGGTTCGGGCGACGGCCACCGGGGCGTCAGCCATGATGGTCATGTGGGTTTCCCTTTCAGTGGAAGGGCTCGCCCGCGACACCACGAACCCCCAGGGGCGCAATCCCTGGGGGTTCGTCATGTGCGGCGGGCAGTGCGTCCTGCGCACTCCGCCGGCCACCGGCCCCGCAGTTGAAGCGGGGTCGGTCGACGGCGGGCAGCGCAGGCTGCGGTGGGCAAGACGGGTCAGAGCGTGTACTCGTAGACGGCGCCCAGGTCGACGTCCTTGTGCGTCTCAGGCTTCGTGACCAGCAGGACGATCCTCATCGGCTGACCAGTGCGGTCCGTCGTGCTGTACTCCTGCTCGCTCAGCGTCTCGCCCATCTCTCGGGAGAGGTCCAACTGGCTGTCCGCGTCCTCGGACGTCATCTGGTCCCAAGGCGTCCGCGGCTCTCCGGCTGGCGTCCAGTTCAGGTCCCAGTCGATGTCATAGACGGAGACGGCGGGCGAGGACTGTGTACTCATGGCTACTCCTGCCGGTCAGCGGTCGGAAAAAAGGTGCGTCCTGCGCACTCCGCCGTCGGCTGAACCCGCAGTTGAAGCGGGGCCAGTCGACGGCGGGCAGCGCAGTCTGCAAGGTCAGACCTGCGCGATCTCGATCACGCCCCGCAGGCTGCTGCCGTGCAGCGCGACGACGTCGCCCACCGGGGTGCGGGTGTAAACGACCGGTTCGAATCCAGCGAGGGTGTTCGCGCCGATCAGGCGCTGCGCCTCTTCCAAACTCAGGCCGGCCGTCACGTAGCTGGTGTCGGGAGTCCAGCCGAAGTACCGGTGCGAAATCAGAGCGTCTCGGGTCATGCCGTCTCCTGACGTGAGAGGGAAGGGGAGTGCGTCCTGCGCACTCCGCCGGCCACCGGGCCCACGGCTAGGCGGGCGCGGTCGACGGCGGGCAGCGCAGGGCTGCAACGGGTTGCGCGACACCCGCGAGGCGGGTGCCGGATCTCGGGAGACGCGGACCGCTACCGCCGGGAGATCCGTCCGGGCGGGTCTGCGGTGAAGGTGTGCCGCGTCGTTCTTTAGCGTCGTGGGGGTGCCGGCCCTCCGGGCTCTCCGCAGTAACAAGCGTCCGGGCCGTCTTACCGGCCCGAACCGTCAGCCGAAGCCGACGCCTGACGGGTCATTGCACGTGCCGACTGCCACCACCAGGGGTGATAGCGCCTCACGACGGGTCTCCACTCACCTCAGCCGGTGTGGTCACGGCTGTCGTAGCTGTGGTGGATCACTCTGTGGAGTTCTCAAACAACGAGCGCTTCCTTGGGCCTTGACCCCTCACTCGGAGGGAGACTTCCGGGCACCAACCTTGCTGACTTACTTAACTTAACTGATACAGTGCACTACCTCAGCAGACTGTGTCAACTAAGTTGGGGAAGCTGTCTAAATCAATGAGGGAGTCTTACGATGTGGCTCATGACCGCCGAGGACCTGCAGCCTTATCAGCGCATCGTGCAAGACGTGAAGGACCAGGTCAGGCTTGGCCGACTGAAGGGCAACGACAAGCTGCCCAGCACCCGAGAACTCGCAGACCACTACGGCGTCGCTCCGGGTACGGTGCAGCGCGCGCTCGCGGAGCTCCGCGCAGAGGGCGTCGTTTACTCCCACCAGGGGCGCGGATCCTTCATTCGCGAGTCGGCCGTCGATGCCGTCGACGATCCAACTTCCCGGGCGGTCAAAAGACTTGAGGAGAAAGTGGCTGACCTGACCGAGCGACTGGAGCGACTTGAAGCCGACGGCGACAAGCGAAGCTGACCAGGTGTCAGAAATTTGGGTGAACATGATTCCGTCAGGCACAGCGCTCATTAGTGCCGCCTATTGGAGGGCGCCAGGAAGGCCTTCACGATCAGCCCGGTTGCGCTGGTGCTGGCCACGGTGGTGACGATGTCGCGGATGACTACGAGCAGCACCGATACGACCAGGCCGACGGCCAGGACTGCGGCGACGGGTATGACCACGGCGCCGGGTCGGCCGCGCGGCCGGGAACCTGCAATGGGTCTCATGCAGGGGCAGACGTGTGTCGAGACCGGCCCTGTGAGCATGAAGTCGACCTTCCGACCATGCGCGTCGGCCACGCTGTGCGCCGTGTTGTGGACATGCCGAAGCTGGGCCATCTCGCCCTCCTGGAGAAGAGGTTGGGGTTTCCGACTGGAGGAGCCGGTAGTCCAGGTGTAGGCGTGATCTTCGGTGACTTCTACGGTTGGCGTGTATCCGTCGGCCGGATACACAGACTTGGATACATGGAGGGGGCTCGAAGTGGGGCAGCAGCCGAATGCGCTGACGCCGGATCAGTCGCCCCAGCACCGTCTTGGTTACGTAATCCGGGAGCTGCGCGAGGCGCGCGGTCTTTCCATGCGGGAGTTGGCCGCCAAGACGTTCGTTTCGCACTCCAAGGTGCAGCGATGGGAGAACGGCGACCGCCCGCCGAAGGACCAGGGTGAGGTAGAGCTCATCGACCGGGCGCTTGGCGCTGGCGGGTTCCTGATTGAGATGTGGCAGGAGATCAGCCGGGGTGTCTCTGAGCCCGGCCATGTATCCGATGGGGCCTCCCATGTATCCGATACATCGCTGGACCTGGCCACAGCCCTGTCCGAGGCGGCAGCGTCGGACGGCGAGGGGATCTTTGTCCCTCGACGTCTAGACGATGGAACGGTGGTGCTCGTGGCACTCGATCGACGCGCGCTCCTGCGCGCCGGTGCGGGGTTCGGTGCAGCAGCGGTGGCTGGCTTTCCCATGCCGGCGTCCGCGGCGGTCGCGGACGATCCATTCGGCTTCGCCAGAAGCGCGACCGAGAGCTGGTCCGGGCTTCGACTGTCTCGCCCGGCCCCCGAGTTCGGTGTCGACTGGCACGCTCTCCTTCCGGGAGGCCGCTCCATGCTCGGCTCCCAGCTCTCGCTCCAGGTACACCCTGCGCGCATCGAGGGGGGTCGGGTGATCGTGTCTGTGCCTGACCAGCGGCGCGCGGAAGAGTTCCTGGCCCGGCCCCATCGCGGTCTACTGGTCGGGGCAGTCGACACCGGTGGTACCACGAGGTTCTACGCCCTGGACGGCCGCGCGGCCCGCGCAAAGCTCGCAAGGAACGGCGGCGTGTGCGAAGTCGCCGCCCCCACTGCCTACGAGCTTGACGATCTCACCTACGGCATTCTGTGGGCCGTCAGCAACTACGACGACGCGCTCCAGGCCGATGACCAGGCTCTTTCCGAGACACGCAGCGATCTTCGGGCGTACGAGCGGCTGTCTGCCTCTGCGGTCAGCCGGGAAGCGGCGCCCGGGCTGAACACTGTCGCCCACATGTGGCTGGGCTCGGACTTCTGCGCTCGCCACATCCTGCGTGCGCTGCCGGATCTGCCGACGCTGCCCGCGTTCTGGACTCGGGAGCAGCGCGGCGAGGAGGCCAGCGCCTGGCTGATCTTCGATCACAAGTTTCCGTACCTGCGGGAGACCACCAAGGCGCTCGGCAGTACCAGTACCCGGGCGTTCTGCATCCCGGAGGACGTCGCGCGTTCCTCCCCGCGGTATGAACGGATCCTGTTGTTCCTGGCCGTGGCGCTGATGGAATCGTTGGGGATCCACGCCCAGTTCACGACCGATCCCGCGTACGAAGCCGTCGAAGGCTTCGTGGTCGCTCCCGACAAGGAGGCGGTGATCGCCAACTGGGTCCGCGGGGACGGGATGTGGCATGTCGACGTCACCGCCCGGTCCTCGGTCGTCCGGGAGTTCACGATCGCGGCGCGCGACGTCGACGCGGACTCACTCACGGCGGCGCCCACGCCCGCCGGACGGCTCCGTGCGCTCGCCCAGTACCTCGAGCTGCCGTGGTCCTGGCTGATCGAACGGTGCGGCCAGCTTGCCCGGCACGGGTCGTCCGGGCTGATCCAGTCCCGCAGCCGGCTCGTCTCAGCGGCCGGCATCGATGCCGCGTGCGCGTACGTGGGATCTCTCCCAGCCGACCGCTGACCCACCCCACAACCCGTATGTTCACGAAGGGGAAAGAGACATGGCTGACAATGCCCGGAACGTCGCGGTGCTCTCGCTTGGCGGCACCATCGCGATGACCACGCAGACGGACGGCGGCGCGACGCCGACGCTGTCGGCCGACGACCTCATCGCGGCCGTACCGGGTCTTGCCGACACAGGCATCCACGTGGAGGTTCACGACTTCCGCCGACTTCCCGGCGCCTCACTGGCCTTCTCCGACCTACTCGAGCTCGCCGTCAAGGTCGAGACGCTCGCCGTCGATGGCGTGGTCATCACCCAGGGGACGGACACGATCGAGGAGACCGCGTATCTGCTGGACCTCGTCACCACCGGAGACACGCCGATCGTGGTGACCGGAGCCATGCGTAACGCCTCCATGGCAGGGGCGGATGGTCCCGCGAACGTGCTGGCCGCCATCCGCGTCGCGGCCAGCACCGAGGTACGGGGCACGGGGTGTGTGGTGGTGTTCGCCGAGGAGATCCACGCTGCCCGCTGGGTCCGCAAGACCCACGCCACCAGCCCCACGGCCTTCACCTCGTACCCGGGGCCGATCGGCTACGTCGCGGAGGACCGTGTACGGATAACGGCACGCCCCACCCCCTCCCTGGCGCTCGATCCGCGGGCTGCCGCCTCGCCCGCGCGCACCGCGATCTATACGGTCGGCCTCGGAGACGACGGGACGCTCCTGCAAGCCCTGGGCGACCACGTCGACGGCCTGGTGGTCGCAGCATTCGGAGCCGGCCATGTCCCGATGGCATGCGTTGACGCACTCAGTGATCTCGCCAAGCGCATGCCCGTCGTCCTCGCCACGCGCACCGGATCGGGACCCGTGCTCCGGCAGACCTATGGCTTCCCCGGCTCCGAATCCGACCTGCTCGGGCGCGGGCTGATCTCCGGCAGCACGCTGGATCCGATCAAGGCTCGCATCCTGCTGCAGCTGCTCCTGATGACCGCCGCCGAAAAGGACCAGATCACCCAGGCCTTCAGCACCGTCTCGTAACCGTCCCCAACAGCCCCCGGGAACCCATCGTGCGCAGCTACGAACTGACCACCGGTCGGACCTTCGCCGTGAATTTCGACCACGGCGACGACTTCTTTCCCACCCTTGCCGAGTTCTGCCGCCACAACGGCGTCCGGCACGGCTACGTCCCGATGTTCATCGCCGGCTTCGCTGAGGCGGAGATCGTCGGTGCGTGCGAGAAGCTCGAGGACCCCGAGGCCCCGGTCTGGAGCAAGGTCCACTTGACCGGCGTGGAGGCGATGGGTTGTGGAACGCTCGCCTACGACGCAGAGACGGACTCGGTCTTGCCGCACATCCACACGTCGCTGGGGGAGAAGGCCCGATCGGCCACCGGCCACACGAGCCATCTACTCAGTGCTCGCGTCCAGTTCCTTGTCGAGATGCTCGTGGTCGAGGTCACCGCGCCTGTGATGACGCGCCCGAAGAATCCCGACCTCTACGACGTCCCGCTGCTGACCTTCGAAAGCTGAGAGCTGGCCTTAGCAACCGAAGGTCGCGCGGCCGGACTGGACTTGGATGCGCGATTCCCGCCCTTGCCGGGGCTTTTGCGTGACACACCGCCAACTTCACTGTTGCAGGTGGAGAGTTATGTATAGTTCTGGATCACGTGAGGAGAGGGGGAGCAGTGTCTGAACTACTTGATGCAGTCGACGCTCTACTCGCGCGGCCGGACACCATGCCGCCGCCGGAGGTTCGCGCACGTCTTCGCAAGGCCGACGGGCTGACCCAGGAGGAAGTCGCCGAAGTCTTCGGCGTCACCCGGGTCGCGTTCCACCGTTGGGAGACCGGGATGGCGAAGCCGCGCCGACGCCATCTGGAGGCCTACGTCCGCCTGCTCCAGGGCTGGGCGGAGAAGCATCCCCAAGCATCACTGAGCCCAGAACTGACTCGAGAGGCAGGCTGAGGAGACTGATGCTCGCCCGATCGCCGTAAATGCGAAGCGGCCCCTGTCGCCACAACAGGAGCCGCTTCCAAGTCCGACTCATCCGAGCTAGCCACTCTGAGTCGTGATCCGGTGAGGTGACCTCGCCGGGGTGATGCCCGTGGACCGTAGGTCCGCGTGGTCACCTATACCCAGGATATGCGCAACACTTCGCGCAACGCCACTATCCCGGGCTCCTCCTAGGTCACACGCACTGGACACGGCTCCCCTACCTGGGGAGATGACCCACCCTTGCACGGCCGGAAAGATCATTCCGCCGGGCCCGATCCGTTCGGGTACGACGAAGGCTCCGACACCAGTCAGCGTGCGGAGCTCCTAGGCCCTGACAACGATGAGGGCTTCTACACCAGCCAGCTGCACGACTGGGTGCCGCTGTGCCCGCAGCTTCGGGACAGCGCGGTGCGCATGTACTGGATCATGCGCGCGCTGGTGATCGAGAAGCGTGGCCCAGTGCGGAAGCTGACGTTGCTGCAGCTGTGCTATCTGCTGCCGTCGAAGCAGATGAAGGCCGGGGAGCCGGCGAATCCGTCCAGTCTGGCGCGGGTGCGGTCATTGCTGTCGGAGCTGTCCGGCGTCGGGCTGATCTGCACTCCGGAGGGCGCTCCGATCAAGACGTCGAGCCGTGCGGGAGCGAGTGCCGCGCCGCTGCGGATCCGTATCAACGACCGGCCCAAGCCCGGGTATGCCGGGCCCCGCAACGCCTTCGCCCTGCTGGATGAGGTGCGGCGTCCGGCCGCCGAGGCTGCCGAGCAGGCCGTCCGCAAGGAGCGGCAGCGGGCTGCCCGCAAGCGGGCGGAGCGGACTGAAGTAGTGGGCCAGAAATCTAGCCCGCTCGATGAGGCGGGCCAGATTTCTGGCCCACGGGGCCAGATTTCTAGCCCACGGGGCCAGATTTCTAGCCCGCATTCGGGGTCTGACCTGCAGAATCCCGAACCCCCGTTCAGACCTTCCGTTAAGACTCTCCGTTCAGAGGGTGGGGCCCCCGTCCGTCCGTCCGTGCGGGTAGTGGATGCACCGGTGAGTGACACGGACGGACGGACGGACGCGGCCGGCACAACAGGGGATGAGACGACTGGCGCCGCTGAGGCCCGTGAAGCCAAGCAGCAGCAAGGGGGCTTGAGGTCGAGCCGTCAGCGAGAGACGACCCCGGGCATGGAGGTGCTGCTGCGGGTCGGGCGCGTGCGGCCGGAGCTTGCTCTGGCGGGGCGGGTGCTGACCGATCAGGCGCGGAAGCTGGACGGTGTGATCGCGCAGTCGGAGGCCGCGGGTGAGCCCTGGCAGATCAGTGAGCTGGCGGCCGTGCTGGGTGCGCCACTGGACGGCCCGATCAGGCGGAGTCCGGGCGGAGTGATCTCCGCCCGCATCAACAGCCTGCCGCCCACGGCCCGTACGGCCCTGCTGCCCGGGCAGGCCTCCGGCGAGCATGCCGCTACGCCATGGCAGGGCCCGTCGTCGGCTCCGGCCTTTGATCGCACGGTTGAGGAGTCCGTACGCCGCCGGGTGCGCGGTGAGTGCCCTGAGTGCGGCGGTGACTCGCCCAGCGGGAGCCTGTGTGGGTCGTGCCGGGGCTGGCCCGCCTGCGAAGGGGGCTGCGGCCGCCGTCTGGAGCAGGGCCGTACCTGTGAGGCCTGCGAGATGACTGCCCATCATGCGGTGGTCGAGGCCGCCGGGAGCGAGGACGGCACCTGCCCCGGACACGGCGGTAAGCCGTGCGGACGACCCGTGCAGACCCTCGGGCTGTGCGCACGCTGCCGGATCCAGGCCGAACAGGACCGCGCCCGGCGCGACACCGACTGGCACGCCCAGGTCGCGGAAGTCTCCGCAATGACCGCGGAGACAGAAGCCGAGGTGGCCCGTGCCCTGTCCTGACCCCACGCGCGCCCCCAGTGCCCGCTACAGCGCCGGTTCCCGACTGCGCGTCAAATCCCCCACGGGGGCCGGAGTTCGGCCCTCACGGGCCCGTACAGAGATCCACAAGAGGAGGCGAGATGCCTGAGCGGAACATCGAGTTCGGCAAGTACGGCGCCCGCGGCATCAAGGGCCACGAAGCCGTCGCCCGCCAACTGGACGCCCTCGCCGGCTACATCGCCACCCCCGTCACCGCCCGCCGCGGCCTGCAAGCGCGCCTGCACTACCTCACCCGCACCGACCACGCCCGCGCCGCAGCCCGGGCCGCCGGCCTGACCGTCACCGACCGCACCCTGCGCGCCTGGCTCGACGGCACCCGCACGCCATCGAGGAAGAACCTCGAACGCATCGAGCAGGCCTACCGCACCGTGCGCCGCGAGAACGTCGCCCGCTACCTGCTGGCCCGCCTCAACCGCGACGGCCGCGGCACCCGCGTGGAGATCCACCCGCTCAACCAGTCACAGGTCGACCGGCCCCGCCAGCGGGCGGTGGAATTCCGCACGATGAACGTCCGCCGGTGGGACCGCATCGTCGCCGCGTGGGCGGCCGGCGACGACCAGGAATTCGACGACGCATGGATCGACCAGGTCACCGACCTCGGCTCGCAGTGGGGCCAGTACGAGTACGTCACCAACGTCGGCTTCGCCGCATGACCGTGCCCCGTTTACAGGTGGCTCATCACCCCACAAGGCACCCCGAAAGCCGGCGGCCGTGAACTGGACGGGCGGACCTGGGACCAGATGCCGCAGCCGTGTAGCTGTGAGGAATGTCCGACAGCCCGCGCCCCATGGCCAGGGGGCGCGGGCTGTCGGACACCAGCGGTGTCGTGGCGACGAAGCCGGGGTCTAGTGGGTCAGGGATCGATGCCCTGACACTTGAGAACATCGTCGCCTCTCCAGTGCACGAGGCAGACGACGACGTAGTCGGCGCCTCCCGGTACGTCTGCGGAGACGGCGAGGTTGACTTTCGCGGACGCCCCGCAGACGGGGGTGCTGCTGCTTTCACCGATGATGTGCGAGTAGCTGTCGTATGCGGTGGCTCTGGTGTACCGGCAGGAGCTCGGCGTCACGGATTTCTGTTCGCCAACCACACCAACGCTGCGGTTGTAGAAGATCACATCGCCCTTGGTGTAGGTCTGGCCAACCGGGACGTTGTAGCGGTAGGGAATGCCGTCGGCGTGAGCTGCTCCCGGCATGGCAAGGAGCATTCCCGCACTCAGGCTCAGGGTGCCGAGGCAAGCGGCAATCTTGGTGCGCATACGTCTCCCGTAGTGGTGTAGGTGAAACGGGCGGACCCTCCATGAGGACAAGGGACTTGTGTGGTCCTGTGGCTCTCACGGGCGCCCGTCAGTGAGGTTCAGCGGCCGGCACGCTACTCGGACAGGCCGCCACGGCTGGCTGCCAGTCTCACTGTGCGCGAAGCCCCAAGCCAGGCTCGGCGAAGGGGTCCGGCACTTCTCCATACGATCACCGTGAATGGCGGACTGCGTTCCGGACAGGCCCGACAACGGATGCGGTGCCTCCCACTCATTGACATTGATCATGCAGCAGCGTCACGAAGTGACTCCCGAAGTCGCAGACAAACGACTCCCGCTCTCGCGTCCACAGCCAGACCTGGGACCAGATACACCAGATGACACTGCCCGCGGCCGCCTGAACCGATCGTGCCCTCGCGTACCTCGAGATCTAGCTCGCGAAGACCCCGGCGGGTCGTGTGCGCCAGACGGATACTCAGGCTCGGCCTCGGTACGTGGTGCGAAAGATCAACAAGGCCCAGAAGCGGGGAACGGGCTCATAGGGAGGGTCAACGAACGTGGGGAGGGCAGCGCCGTACGTACTCACGCTGTCCAACTGCCATCCCTGCCCCTCGACGCCCTCGATCGCCGCTGCCAGCAGATGCTCAGGCACCTCCTGCGGGGTATAGGGATGATTCACCGGCACACTCACGGAGAACACCCTCGACTGGCTCTTGCGCGCTTGAGCCGTGATCTCGCCCAGCCACTCATCCGCGCTCACCATGTCCGCAGTCATTCCTCCCCCTCCCCCTCGCAGGGGGCCCGATGGCTGCCGGAGCCTTCGCCGGCCCCCAACCGCGTACCTGTCAGATCCGGATCCATCGGAGCGGGGCCCCGTCGTGCACGCCGCTCGTCCCTGCCCGCGTCACCAGGACTCGGCCTGTAGGAACAGCGTGATCACCTCCGCGAAGAACCAGATGGAGAAGGCAAGGCACGCAAGCCACAGCGCCCACAAGACCCAGCGGACCTCTCGGCGTATGCGCATGAGCGGATCCCCCCACCCTGGTCGTCATCTCCGTCGACCCCGAGGCCGGCGAACCGATCCCCGACGACACCAGCGGCCCGCAGCTGCGCCAGTGCACGGACGAAATCGAGCAGGTACGCGTCCTGTACTTCGTCATCGCCCTGCGCACCATGGTCGTCGTCGCCTACATCGAGGTATAGCTGCGCTGTAGCACGAAGTTGGTGCCGCCTTGAGTGCAGCTCGTTCCCACGCTTTGCTGCAGTGTCTCGGGCGTGCTGGGTCAGCGCCGATTGCGGTCGTCAGAGGAGGCGAAGAAGAAGCCGAATGCGGCGCTCGCGAGGGCTATGACTGGCGTGAACATCGAGTTCACTTCCCGGTAGGCCTCGGCGGTGAAGTGGAGCGTGTCGCCGAATATGAGAGCGACTGTGGGGGCGAGGGCGAGCAGCCCCACCAGAATGAGCAGCCCCAGCGCCAGCCATGTCCGGGTTCTGTGCATGCTCTGCTGAGCGTTCCACTCCTTTTGGCCCACGACCGTGTCTCGACGGGGCCTTTGGTCCTCTACGAACTCGCCTCCGGCCTGCTCGGGTTGCGTCTGGTGTGCATCACCAACGGGGTCATTCAGCGGCTGCGGGTCGCTTCCGTCGGGTGCAGCGGGCTGTCCCTGGATGTGATTGCGGAGATGCGTTCCGAGGGTGTGCTCGTCGGTACCCGCTGGAGCCGGCGTTTCGCGTGAGGTGAAGTCTCCTGCGGCCACCGTCAGCGCTCCTTACGGCGGTCGGGCCGCTCGCGAGGGCCGGGGACGACAGGCGCGGCCGACCCAATGGGAGGACAGGGTCTCCAAGGACCCAGCAGGTAGAAGTCATCCCCCTTTTCCGGGAGTTCATCCACCTGCGGCTGCGGGTCGCCTCCGTCAGGTGCAGCAAGCTGTCCCTGGATGTGATTGCGGAGATGCGTTCTGACGATGTGCTCGTCGGTGCCCGCTGGAGCCGGCGCTTCGTCTGAGGTGAGGTCCTCGTTTCCTGCGGCCACCGTCAGCGCTCCTTACGGCGGTCGGGCCGCTCGCGAGGGCCGGGGACGACAGGCGCGGCCGACCCAATGGGAGGACAGGGCCTCCACGGGCCCAACTGGTAGAAGTCATCCCCCTTTTCCGGGAGTTCATCCTCTTCCAGCTCTCCCCGTAACCGGTCCGATGGCTCTGCGTCGCCCAGCGAGTGCTGGGTGGACCTTCTGGGGTGTTCATGCCGATGTGCGCTCACTCATGTGTGATTACACCCGGGAGCCGTATGACCGCAGGCGATCAGTTGAAGTGGGGGGCCGAGTTTCCATATTTCCGTACCGAATGCGGGTTCGCCGCTGTCGGTCAGCACGGTCTCGTTGCTGTTGAACGGTGGCTCGTCGAGGGCCGACCCGATGAACTCCACGAGCTGAGGCTGGCGCTGACGGACCGTCTTCAGCTGCAGCAGGCTTTGCTTGTCCCAGAACGGTGCGATGTAGAGGATCCTCACCTTGCTGCAGAGCAAGATCACACCGTGCACGGGGCGGAGGGGTCCCCGGTACTTCGAACCTTGATCGTCCATGCTCGGCGTCCCCTAACGGGTTTGCCCTGGGGCGAGGGCTGTCCGGGGCGGGGCGCGCGGAGCGCCTCCAGCCATCCTTGACACGTCACGGTACCACACGCAATGTGATCTCTATACACACCTGATGTGTATCCGGCGCGCATAGTGGGCACATGACAGGTAGCAATACTTGACATCAGGTACGCCTTGAAGCAACATGGGGACACACGTTCCGCCCAGCATGCGGAAGGGAGTTCACGTGAGTTACCTGCTCATACCCACTCCTGCGCCATCATGCTGGCCGGTACGAACTGCCATCGCTGACTGGCGTAGGCAAGACAGCCCAGGCGGAAGCGCATCCGCCCTGCGGTGGTTCCTATGCCGGCCGGCGTCAACCGCCAATGCCGTCGGGAGAGGTCCAGGGGGAGTACGGACCTCGCCATAGCGAGGCACGAGGGGGTGCTTCGTCCATGCCACGGCAAAGGCGCCACAACGTGTCCACGATTCGTCGGGCTTGCCTCAGCCAGGCTAGGGGGAGGCAACCCCGATCGTTGTCGTGTCCAAGCCATGCGCGACACCATTGGAAATGGGGAATTTTCCATGCCTTCTGCACGCCGCACGAACGCCGAAACCAATACAAGCACCGACACTGGCACGCTCCAGCGCCTCAGCGTCAACATCAACTCTGAGACCGCAGAAAAGCTCCGGTGGTACAAGGAGCAAAAGCAGACGTCCATCACAGAATCCGTGCGGCGCGCCGTGGCCCTGCTCTACCTCGTTGAGCAGGAGAGCGAGGGCGGGAACGAGATCCTCATCAGGTCCAAGGACGGCAAGTCCGTGCGCCAACTCTGGATGATCTAGCTGCAAGCCGCCCTGTCAACGCGGTGAGGCCCGGCAAGATACCCCCAGTCGTCCACCGTGAAGGACGACTGGGGGTTTGCGTTAGTTGGCGTTCGGATCCCGCCTGTCGGCTTCGTGCGGGAGGCATCGACCGCCCGTCCAGTGGTTAGGGCTCGGTTTGCTCGCCCGTCTCAGCCTGATCAGGGCCGGAGGCGTCGCCGTGTGTGGCTGGAGGGATGACGCCGTGCATCTTTTGAAGGGTGCCTAGAGCTGCAGCGAAGAGCAGATACGTGGCGTCATCGGTCCTACGCTGCAGCCATCCGTAGCGTTCCAGACACCGCTGAGAGGCCTTATTTTCCGGATGGACCAGAGCGGTGAGGAAGACCTCGGCGCGGGGGTCGTGTCGGCTCGTGATGTCAGTGACGGCCGCCCGGAGCAGTGCCTGAGCAGCGTATTCGCCGTTCGAGAGGGTCTGTCCCTGGCGGTCACTGGCGATCGCGTAGAACTCGAGTCGCCGCTCGAAAATCGTAGGCCGCTCTGCCGCACTGGGATGCGGAGTGGAGGTGTGCACTGCTGCTCCGGCCAGATCACTCGCGTCATGCAAGAGCAACAGGCGCTGGTCATGAGACCTGCGCCTGCCATTTGTGTGACTGATCGCCCGCTGCCGGAAATACGCCTGCACTTCGTGCGCCCATGGCGTCACGCAGGGGCGGCGATCCTGCGGGTGTCGGACCGTATCGGCCCGACACCCGGGACAGCAGTCGAATCTTTGCAGCTCTATGCGGTCCGACTTGTCGCCTAATGACCAGTTAACGCCTTCCACCCATGGATTGTATGGGTAGTTGGGGTTACTCCGCCCTCAGCTCGTCGAAGAGCGCAGCGACGAAGCCTTCATCGCCCAGCGGGCGGCCGACCCTGTCGTCTGCACTGCTTTCGACAGCAGCACTGTCTGTGGCGTCTTCCAGGTCTGCGGTGAGAAGTCCTGGCTGCAGTCGAGTGATGATGGCTTCTCCCGTGAACTCGTTCGTAAGCAAGGCGGGATCGCCGATGGACAAGCCGGCAGACTCGAGCATCCCGTAAGGGAGCTCGCGGTCGACTCCGTGCGGTCCCGCTTCGACGAATCGAACCTTCTTCCCGTCCGTGCTCTTCAGGATGCCCGGAATGCGCTCCTCATCCGGAACAGCAGGCAGGAGCGCCAGAGCCTTCTGGGTTTCAACGCAGAGCCAGTCGAGAGCCTTCCAAGCCGCCCGGGAGGGGCCGGCTAGCGGCTCGAGCTCAGCGCGGTCGATCGACAGGCGATTCAGCAACTCCACGAGCTCATCCTCCAATCGTTGGGCGTGGGTGTGGTATGCCCGCGCGGCAGGCATGTCCTTCCGGCGGGTCAGTACGGCAGCGCTGACACTCAAGCGGCTGTAGAGCATGCCAGCACCTGCCAGCCTGCTGTGATTGTGCCTCGTGAACCGGAGCCCTTGCGACAAGACTCCATGGCTGCGCAACGTCTTCAGCGGTGCTTCGCTCACTGGGGAGTCTGGCCGGTAGGCGCGGACGATGTCGCGCCACCCTACGACAGGCCAGGCCTGCACATCATTGGCTCGAATCATCAAGCTCACCCGATCCGTCGAAACAACGTGTCGTGCTGAACAGGTTAAATCTCCTCCTTGACAATGTCAACGAGGAAGTGCTTGGTGCCGAGAAGCCGCCCGTCAATGGGGGTAGCGGCCCTGGCGCGCCCGGCATCATCGCCCCGCCTCGACCGGTGAGGGGTCTTCAACGTGCGCTCCTGCGCCCTCGTGAACCTTCGCCGGCGACAGCGGTTCTCCACGAGGCCGAGCCCGTAGCGGACCGGACCAAGTCGTCTGCCAGGAGGCGGCATTATTCTCCCCAGGGCGCCGCCGTCGACCACGTATCCGGCCGGTCTGCATGGCGATTCAAGTGCTGCCCGACGGATACTCAGGCTTGGGCTCGGTATGTGGTGCGAAAGATCAACAAGGCCCAGAAGCGGGGAACGGGCTCATAGGGAGGGTCAACGAACGTGGGGAGGGCAGCGCCGTACGTACTCACGCTGTCCAACTGCCATCCCTGACCTTCGACGCCCTCGATCGCCGCTGCCAGCAGATGCTCAGGCACCTCTTGCGGGGTGTAGGGATGATTCACCGGCACACTCACGGAGAACACCCTCGACTGGCTCTTGCGCGCTTGAGCCGTGATCTCGCCCAGCCACTCATCCGCGCTCACCATGTCCGCAGTCATTCCTCCCCCTCTCTCTCGCGGCGAGTTGCCCATGCGACCTAAGTGCGCACGTGACGATGCAGTGCCGCCTCCCTGCCTTCTATCCGCAGGCACGACCCCTCACACGAGATGTCCGCGAAGGCAGCCTGGAGGGCGAGTAGTTGCCTGATCCCGTTTGTCGCCCCGTATGGGTCTTCGCTATTCGACACGACATCCGATCGACAAGGCGGTCAGGGTCGGTTGTCGCCTCGCCCGTCGTCTCTGATGATCGCGTAGAGGATGCCTACGACGGTGGCCGAGACGACAATCGCACCTCCAGCAGCCGCGTTGGTGAACGCGGCGTAGCCAACGATTACGGCGATGACCGCCAGAAGGAGCAGGGTCTGGGTGGGCATGTGCGCAGCCACCTCCGGTGGTGTCTGGCCCGTCGCACACGTCTTCCAGGCGTCAACTGCGGCGGGCCTGCCGGTGCCTCGCTCAAGCGAACGCGGCCCAGTGTTTGTATGAGAGGCAGACCTAGTACTTACAGCCACTCCTGCCGCTAAAAAACGCAACACAGCAGCTCAGTAGGGGAGCGCATAGTGCAATTCGCCAATCGGACTGTGGCACGCCCTGTAGGGCGTTCTCGGTGAAGCTGCTGTCTTCGGCCCGCATCAGGCCGGCCTCGGCACGGCGTGCCAGTGCTGTGCAGGCGAAGCTCGCTGTATCCGTCCGGAGCTCTCAGTCCGAGTCGTCGATGAGGGACAGGGACAGGGAGTTCGCTCCGACCGTGAGCTCGTAGGAGGCGCTCAGCCGCAATGTCAGAGGAGTCTTGGAGCCCGTCGCCACGAGGCGCATGGTTTCCATCAGCGGCTGGGGCACCACCACACGCTCGGCGCGGTTGGGCAAGGTGAATGTCTCAGGCCCGGCTGCGGAGCTACGGGCCTTGATGTTGGCGCGGCGAACGGGCCGGCGCACACCGGGGTACAGCGCCGCATACAGGCCGGCGAAAGTGATGACGTGGTTGACGCCAAAGGTGGTGAGTCGGCAGACCGCGACGTCGTCCAGGGTGTACTGCTCGACCATGGAAGTGGGCAGCACCTGGGGGTCCTTGCACAACAGCTTGGTGACCGCCCAGGCGCTGGCGTCGGTCCGCACGGTTGCGTCGACGTTGTAGAGGTCGACCAGTAGCTGCCAGACGTCCGAGGGTTGGGTGCTGCGGTGGAAGCGTTCCAGGCGCTGAGGTATCCGGGCCAGGTCTCTCTCGAAGATCTCGGTCCAGCGGTCCAGCGCGTTCTGCGCGCTGGCTTGGCGGTCGTGGTCGGTGTCGTAGTTCGCGACGACCCGCTCACGCTGTGCGCGCACCTGGCTCTGCCGCAGCTCGCCTAGTTCGTAAGCGAGGACGCGGCGCAGGCGCTGCACCGGGCGGCCGTAGGTGGCGGCCAGTTCGATGAGGTGCGGGTCGTCAGGGGCGGGCCCCTTCCACTGACCGGGCCTGGGAACGTAGTGCTCGGCCATGGCCACGACCAGCTCGCGGGCGCGGGCCCGGCGTCGTCGTACGGCGGGCGTCCGGTCTATGGCGATCTCGACTGCCTGGCGGGGCATGCCCAGGGCGGCGGCGACCTCGTCCACGAAGCGGGGCCGGCGACTGGGCACGATGCCCTCGTTCTCGAACCGCCGGTAGTTCTTGGGGGAGATCCCAAGGCGTTCGACGATGTCTTGGGATCGCAGGCCGGACGCACGCCGGAAGTCTGCCAGCGTCCACGTCTCGCGCCCGTCGGAGTTCGTCAGCTGCGAAGGGTGGATCTTCAGCGCGCGGGCGAGGGCACGGAGACGCGGCGGGTCTGGCACCCGGTGCCCGTTCTCGTAGGCCAAAATCTGTGCCTTCGTCGCTCCGACGGCGCGTGCCAGTTCCTCGGCTGTCATCGACATCGCGCCCGGACGCGCGTAGACGTTCATCCGGTGCGCTCGCAGCTCGGAGGGGCTGAAGTTGGCCAGGCCCCGTGCCATGGGTGTGCTCTTTCCTCGTCGCCGGGACCAGTTTAGAGGTACCATCCGAAGGCCATAGGCGGTTCACATCAAGAGCGTCCCCGGGTGCTTCACCTGGACTGCAGTGTTTTTTAGCGGCAGAACTGGTGGATGCTTTCGCGGAAATGCGCGACGTTGTACGCCGATGGCCGCACGGTTTGGGGACCGCGGTCCACGTGTATCGGTTATGAATGAGGCCCTGCACCTCCACGGTTAGCTACACCGTCGGCGGGGGCACAGGGCCAGCGTCTGGGAGCGAGCTCCCGGAAGGCCCTCTGTTGGCGCAGGGGGCCTTTGACGTCTAGAGGTGGCTTTCGATCAGGTGGCGCAGCCAGACACCGAGTGCCTGGAGTGCCAGCCAACCGATTGCCTTCTTGACGAGCTTCCGGTCGTTCTGCTCCCCGCCCTCCGGCGGGTTCTCCATCCGCAACACCTCCTCTCGGTCGCGGAGCCGATCGGCCCCGATCGGGTCAACCGATCGACGGGTTACGCCGCGAGAGAAGATGTCGAGATGAGCATACCGGGCTGCACTTACAACACCGGTCCGTGAGCGACCAGCCCCGTATCAACTCCGGTTGTAAATCGCACTTTGACGGCTAGTTGATTCTTGTACCGTCTCGACCCTCACTGCCGCGGTCGGACGAACATCTGAACGAACATCCGCTGCTGAGGCGGCGTTTCCCGAGTGGTGACGCTATGTGCGGTTCGGGGGTGAGGAGGGGCTCTACGTCCGCTGACGCAGTCGCGATCACTGTGTGACCCATCGAATATCGACAGTGTGGCATCCGTCACTCCCGGTGCGCCCTCCCCTGCGTAGGGGGCGAGTTCCCCGGGCACCACCTACAACTGCAGGGCTCCTGAACTCCGTTCGCGCTGATCGGCGTACGCCCAGCGCACGTCAGCGCCCCAAGGGGCGCGTGACACTGTCGCGCGCCCCCTGTCGTGGGACGTTATGACGCTCAGCCTGGCGGACCGTTTCGGCGTGCGGGAAGCCGCCGCGCTCGAATCGCGCCGCCGCCCGCCGCGCGGGCATCTGCGTCCACCCTCAGAACAGAGCGTCACGGTCGGGCTCCTGACGCGGCAGCGGGTCGACGTCCTCGCCCCGCCACTTCGCCTCCAGGTGCTTGCGCCAGCCTGCCGGCGGAGGCCAGGGGACGCCCCACTCCGCGAGCTGCTTCTTCGTCCAGCCGCCGGCCGGAGTCTGCGCGGCGGCCACTTCGTCGGGCGAGGGCACGTAGTAGGTCATGAGGATTCCCATCAAGGCAGCGTCCAGGGGTGTCAGTTCCAGTGCCTTAGTTGCCGGGTCAGTTCGTGGAACCAGGGCGTACGGCGCGGCACGTACTCATCGGGTTCCGGCCCGAGCGCGACCACCTGGTCGGTGACGTCGTAGGTGATGCGGTAGGCGAGGACCTGGATGGCGAGGTCCGTCCACTCCTGGGTCTTGGCGGCCGGCGGCACGGGCCCGAGGACGGTCACGAACCACACCGGCAGCAGGGCACGCCCGCGGATCGAATCGGCAAGACGGCCGTGCAGCACGCCGTGCAGCTTCCGTTCCGCACGGGCGCCCTTGTCGATCAGCGAGGCCTTCGCCTGTCGCAGCACGTCATCCTGCGCGAGTTCGGCCTGTGCCTTCTGGGCTCCCGCGGTCAGTCGCTTGGCCCGCTGGTCATGGCTGTCGGCGAGGGTGCGGGACTGGCCGAACTCCGCCCCGGCCTGGGCGTGTGCGGGGATGGTGAGCGGGGTGGTGGCCAGGATCCCGCACGCCTCGATCACCCTGCCGCGGTGGACGTCGCGCTCCTCGAGCGCGTGCTGGTAGACGCGGATCGCGGATTGGTGGGCTTCGCGCTGCGCGTCGCTGAGCAGGCCGGCGCGCACCCGCCGGCCGCGGTCGGCGATCTGGGCGAGCTGGCGCCAGTCCGCACCGATGGTGTCGAAGTCGGCCACGGGGGCGCCCTCGGAGGCTCGGAAGTGGGCTTCGAGGGCCTGGACACGACCGGTCAGCCGTTTCAGCGCCCGGTCCGTGTCGCTGATGTCGGAGCGGACGTCGTCGCCCAGCTCGCCCACTTCGCTCTGAAGGCGGGCGATGTCGTCGCGGATGTCGCGCAGTTCGTAGTCGAGGTCCTCGACCTGCCCCAGCTTCGAGCGCAGCGAGTCGACTTCGCTGTCCAGGTCGGAGACCTCGCTCTCCAAGGACCTGGTGCGGCTGTCGAGCCGGTTGACCTGGGGACCGTAGTGGTCGCTCATGCTCACGCCTTCGCCCCCTTCGCGCTGGTCTCCGTCTCATCCAGCACGGCGCCCCATACGAGCGCCCAACCGATGAGGATGGCGATCAGGAACCACATGCTGATCACGCGCAGGCCGATCGCCACCTTGCGGCGGAACACGTGCCTGCCGGCGTCGACCGTCTGGAAAGCACCGGCCACCGTCGCCGCCAGGTGCGGGACCAGCAGCACGAGCCACCACCCGGAGCGATCCGAGACCAACACGACACCGATGAGCGCGGCCGCGACGACGGACTGCCCGGCCCAGGACCAGCGCACGATCCGCGTACTCAGCCGGCGCGCGGGCTCAGCCAGCCGCGCGGGGAGGGCCTTCTCGAACTCCACCAGCTTGCCGGTGACGTTCACCAGACGGGCATACTCCACCGCGAACTGCTCGTCCCGCGGAGAGTGCTTCAGCACTTCGGCCCGGCGCTCGCCGACCTTCTCCCGCAGCTGCTGGTACTGCTGCCCTAACTCCTGCTCTGCGCCGCCCATGAGCTCCCCCACCCCGCAATATGACGATGACCGTACAAACCCTTCCCAACGACAGCCCTGATCAGTGATCAAAATCGGCCGACCGCGGCCGCAGTCCCCCGGAGGGCAGGCCGTCCCGCACCTGCCGGGTGCACCTGTCGGCTTTTCAATCCAGACTGGTCCCGACGCTTGGTGCCCGGCGATACCGTGGTGAGACACGCCAGTTCATGCGTCTGGGAGTCCTCGATGACTGAACAGCCGGCCCCCGCCGACCACGTCCGGCAGCAGCTGGAGCCCGCGGCCGCCGACGCGATCCGCGCCTACGCGGCCCAGACCCGCGCGAACGCCGACCAGCTCGCCGCGGTCCTGGAGGACATCGCCACCAACGGCCTGCCCGACCCCGAGGGGTGCACACCGTGGGAAGAACTGCGCGAGGTCCACCTCGCCCGGCTCGCCGCGCAGCGCCCGGCCGTCGCCTGATGCCTCCTCACCAAGGCCCCCGCCGCGCCCGGATCGCCTTCTCCGACGCCGCCGCGAAGCAGCTGGAGTCCATCACCAGCGAAGCAGAACTCCACGCCCTGGACCGCACCCTGGTCGTCCTCTCCGTCGACCCCGAGGCCGGCGACCCGATCCCCGGCGACACCACTGGTCCGCAGCTGCGCCAGTACACCGACGAAATCGAGCAGGTCCGCATCCTGTACTTCGTCACGGCCCTGCGCACCGTGGTCGTCGTCGCCTACATCGAGGTCTAGCCCACGGAAGATCCCGCAAGCCCACACAGCGAACGCCGACGCTGGCACTGGCTTTACGTGGAGGATGAGTACAAAGTCCTCGCGAGCCATCACAATGAGGCCATGAAAGACTTTGAGTTGGAAGGCACCTGGTGGCTACCTGGGAAAGAAGGAGAGCCGCTCCCCGGGACTTTGTCCTTCACCCAAGACGGATCGCAGCTAAAGGTCTATGGGCCACTGCACCCTCTCGAAGAGGCAACCAGTAACGGGCTCCAGCCTATGACGACAAGGACCGTGACAGAACGGGTTGTATATGGCACTACTCGACAGGATCAGCGGGTAACTCTCTTCGAAGTCCACGGGCATTACCTACCTGGAATGCCCAGTTCCGAGGAGACGTACAGACCTGGATTGATTCTCGTTGGGGATCACGCGGCGAGTGAGACCTTCACCGAGGTACAAGTCGAGATCGAACATCTACATGACTGGGCCGCCGTTCCAGATCTGGTGAAATTCAGAGACCGTCAATTCTGCTTCAACGTTACCCAAAAGGAAGCGCTTAGCGCGCAGTCTGGCGACGACGTAATCAAAGTGTTGACGTCACTACTCGGGAACTCCAATGGGATCACAGTAAACTTCAAGCAGCACTCAATGATTTCAGTCGCGACGCCTAGCGGAGGAGAATGGCGTGAAATCTTCGAAGAAAAGGTCAGGCCGCTGCATGACCTGATGATTCTCTCCCTTGGTAGGCCGCTTGCCATGGATGCACTGTATTTGCGTCCAGACGCTCCCGGCGAGGAAAAGGGGGTACTGTGCGATGCTTACCTAGACGTGTTGCGGCCTGTCTCACGGCCAGGTTCTATCTTCTCGTATAGCGCGCCGACGCTCTATACAGCAGCTGATCACGACCTAGGTGAAGTTGTCTCCAATTGGTACTCGAGTTATGCATCAATTCGCCCGATCCTTACCCTGCTTCTTAACCCGTACTACGCCCCCTTCATTTACGGTGAGCATAGATTTGCGTCGATCTTCCAAGCAGTAGAAGCCCTTCATAAAGAATTCTTCGAAGGTCGAGATATGGAGAAAGCGCAACACTCGGCCCGGGTAGAGGGAGTAATTGGCAGGCTCTCAGAGGAGGAGCTTCCCGCAGAGACAATTGATTGGGCGAAGAGGGTGCTTACGGGGAGAAATGACAAGCCCCTATGGCGACAGGCTCAGGAAGTGGTCGAATCTACAGGCCCGCTAGGGGAGCACATTCTTGAAGCGGTACCTAAGATTTCTCGGATGGCGGCTAGTGCGCGAACAGGTGTTTCCCATGGCGGCGCAAACTCGATGAATTCTTCCGATCGTTACTGGCTAGGGGAAGTCCTCCTTTGGGTACTGCGAGCAAAAATCTTGACAGAGATCGGTATTCCTGGGATGTACGAAAAGACTCTGACGAGAGACCGCTACCTCCACGCCATTGATCAAATCCGTTCCTAATTTCCTAAAATGGAATGACTGTTGGCGCATTGCCTGCACCTAGAAGGGCGCTCGACCAAAACGGGACTGAGACAAGCCATGCCCGCCTCCGGGTTCATAGGTCGCGAAGGGGGGTCTCAGGGTCGGAAGAACTGTTTCCCGTTTCATTTTCACTGGCCATTTTGCCGATTTCCTCGTTCTGGCTTTCCTTCCGGTCTCGCCCGGAGAGGTACCTAGCCAACATCCCAGACTCTATCCGGTGAGAAATAGTGACGCATACGCTTGCGTGAAAATGGCCGGATGTGATTGACTGTGTCGCGTTTCCGGGGGTTCGGTAGTCGACTCGGAGTTGAGGACACTGCAGTCGACCCGCTGGATCCCGTACAAGGCAGGGTGACGGGATCTCACCTCACACCCCGTCAATCCCCTCTGTGGCTGCGTCTTTTGAGGCATGCAGGGCGCGGAGCGCACTGGGTGCCGTTGGGCTCGGCGGAGCCGGATTCCCTGCCGGATCACGGAGTGATCCGGTGCCCGGGACGGAGTTCCGGGCCTGTGCCGGCGAGCCGGAATCCGCGCCAGCGGCGGCGCGTCTGTCTGCGGGT